>JAGQGA010000261.1 GCA_020432595.1 Anaerolineales bacterium
CAGCACATAGCCAGCTACTTCATCCCCGTGCAAAATCGTTTGCACTGTAATGCCCGGATCGGCCATCACCTTGTGCCAATGCTTTAGAAACGCCGCCTGGTCGGTAGGGTCTTTGGCGGTAAAAGCGGCCATCTGGTTGGCAGCGGGGTCAAGCTGATGGGCAAAAAAGTGGGGCAAATCAGCCTCAACCACATCGCGTAGGCGCACAGCTTGTTGGTTCACGGCGTTTTACCCTTCTGTCAATTCAAGCTGCTCCCCTAGGTAGGTTCTGCCGGTAGGGGCGATCATGCTGATGACAGTGTCGCCAATGCGGGGCAGCGTTTCGTCTTTTGCCGTGCAGACAACCAGGTGGGAATTAGCATCAATGAGGAAGAGCGGAACGGCCGTTTCCCCATACTCCTGCTGATAATCCGCAAACGTAAATTTGTCAGTAAGCTTGGTGTGGCGCAGTTCCGCCCCTTGGTCAAAGCAAAAATCAAGCAGTTCGGCATCCAGCTTCCGGTCAAACAAAATTTGCCCGCGCATTTCCTGCCGCAATTTTTCCGACTTTTCCTGACGGCTGGAAGCAAGTTGGTAAACACGGTTGCCAATGATCTCTTTGAGCCGAATGGCGGCCAGAGCGTTTAGCTCGTTGTTGGAGGTGAGGGCTAAAAAGTGGCCGATTCGTTCCAGCGGTAATTTTTCTAGTACGCCTTCGTCGAGAATGCTGCCGGAAACGGCCGTTAATCCCGCCATTCGCGCCGCCAGCACATTCGACTGATTTGTGTCCACTAAAATTACCTCAAACTCAATAGCTTGCAGCTTCTCCGCCACCTGTCGCGCCCAAGCATGGGCACCCATCATCAGCACCCCTTGCGGGTCTTTTTGCCGCAGTTGCAGATAAGTGGCTAATGGTTTAACCGTCAGCCCATAAATGGCAACCGTGCCCACCACCACCAAAAACGTCAGCGGCACCAACTCCTCTGCCCCATGATACCCCAACTCTTCCAACTCCAGCGCAAACAGCGAAGCGACCGAGGCTGCCACAATGCCGCGTGGAGCCATCCAGGCCAGAAAAATGCGTTCACGCCAGGAAAAACCGCTGCCCACCGTTGCCAAAAACGCCGAGGCTGGCCGCACAACCAGCAGCAGCACCAGCAAAAAGACCACGGCCCCCCAGCCTAAGTGAGCCAGTTGTGCTAACTGCAAGCGGCTGGCAAGCACAATAAACAGCGAAGAAAGCAGCAAAATGCCTAATTCTTCCTTGAAGGCAACAATGTGTTTTACGCTCACCCGATTTTGGTTTGCCAGAATAACCCCCATCAATGTCACCGCCATCAACCCTGATTCAGGCAAAATGAGGTCGGAGACGGCAAAGGCGGCCAGCACCATCATCAGTGCCAGGGCACTGTCGAGGTGATGGGGCACCCAGCGGCGCTGGAAAACCCAAACCAAAATGGCGGCTCCAATGGCTCCAACGATGCTGCCGATCAGGAGGGTCATAAAAATGCCCTGAACAATGTCAGAAAGGGTTAATAGTCCCAGTTCCTCTTCCGCCAGAATGGTCTCGAAGACCAGCACGGCCAGGGTTGCTCCCACTGGGTCAATCATGATACCCTCCCACTTTAGCACCGAGGCCACGCGGCTGGTGGGGCGCACGTGGTTGAGCAGGGGAATGACGACGGTGGGGCCGGACACCACCAAAATCGCCCCCAGCAGCAGCGACATCTCCAGATTGAGGTGGAGCAGGTAATAGGCGGCAGCGGAGGCGAGTACCCAGGAAACGGGGGCACCGATGAGGATGATGCGGTTGATGATGCCGCCCGATTCACGCAGTTCGCTGATTTTGAGGCTAAGGCCGCCCTCGAATAAGATGATGGCAACGGCGAGGGAGACGAGGGGGAAGAGCGTTTTGCCAAAAAGTTGGTCGGGTTGGATGAGGCCGAAAATGGGGCCAGCTAAAAAGCCGAAAATGAGGAGGAGTAAGATGGCGGGGATACGGAATCGCCAGGCGATCCATTGGGCGGTGATGCCCAGAACAATGACGGCGGCCAGGCTTAATAGTTGATGTTCATTCATAGATTGTTTGTTAGGTCATGGTCTTGCGGCCAGCTTCATGCGTGGCCTGGAGAAATTCGAGGAGTTTGGCGGCGGGGTTAACGGCCGTTTGTACATCCTCATACAACAAAATGGCACCGGTAAACTTGTCTGTTTGCCAGTAGGCGGGGTCGGGTAACGGCCGTTCGGTCAGCGTGCGGGGCGTGGGGTTGGCCGTGGCATAAAAATAGGGGTTGTCAACGATGGCATCCCCGGTGGAGAAGCCGAACGTCATTTGTTCCTCAGCCGTTTGGCCGGGCACCTGCCGCCCCGTTTGCCACGTCAGCCCCAGCACAAACGGCTGTGGCCATAGCTGCACCGGGCTGGTTGCTCCTCGCAGGCTCCGTTGAAACTGTTTGAACACCACATCAATTTGGGTGAACGCTTGCCACATGGCAGAAACGGCCGTTTCATCATACATCCCCGGCGTTTCATCCGCAAACGCCATATGGTCAATATCTGGCGCAATGCCCAGCACCGCCAGCCCGTCAACCAACTGAGTGCAAAACAGTTCAGCCGACTGCCCTTGCAGGGCCACAGCGCGATGGCTGCCCTTGCTGGTGTAAATGCGAAGCTGGTGCGCCACAAAATCAAGCATCAGTTCAAAAACAAACCCCTTGGCTGGCATGGGCGTGGTTGTTAACCCCGCCGCCGCCGCCTGCAAACCGCTTTGCCACCCCTGCTTGCCGGGCGGCACGATGGCTTCATGCACGCTGCCCATGATGTTGGCATAGGTCTGGATGCTATCGCGGGTGTGTCGCCATCCAGCCAAAGGTAAAGAAGGGAAAAGAGTCATAGCTAAAAGTTTGCTCCCAGTGTTGCCAAAGGTCATTTATTACCACCTTTGTATATTTTACCCGGTTTAGGGGGATTGAGAAGGTTGCACCCCACTATCCTACAGTGGCAAGTCGTTGCGGTAGCGGTGGAATGCTTCAGGGCTGAGGAACAAAAGGACAAATATCCCGGCCAGAAAGCCCCCCAGGTGCGTCCAGTGGGCAATTTCATAGCTGGCATTTTGGTAAACCAGCATGTTGAGTGCCGGGGGAATGTTGAGCACCAAAAAGTAGAGGATGAGCCAATAGGCGCGGATTTTGGGAAACACGGGCAGCACCCCCAGCAGCACCAGGGTGCGAATGCGACCACGTGGAAACAGCAGCAGGTAGGCACCCATTACCCCATAAATTGCGCCGCTGGCACCAATGACGGGGATGGTGGATTGGGCGGTGGCAAGGATGTTGATGAGGTTGGCAAAGAGGCCGCAGAGCAGATAGAAGAGCAGAAAACGCCAGGGGCCGCACATATCCTCAACCCGCCGGCCGTACACCCACAGTGCCAGCATATTGCCCAGCAAATGCCAAATGCCGCCGTGCAAAAACATATAGGTCACTGAGCTAATTGCCCCGCTGCCCGCTTGCTGCAAAGTGACCACGGGAATGGAGCCAAATTCGTAAACTAGCCTCTGGAACTGGCTGGCATCACGCACAATGACTAGATTCTCAAACCCCATGACGATGACGTTGAGGGTGATGATGGCAAGGGTCATAAACGGCCAACTGGTGAAGCGGTTGGGTTCGATGTCGTTGAGGGGAAGCATACAAAATAAGCGAGAGTGAGAGATTGGGAGATTGGGAGATTACTCTCCCAATCTCTTAATCTCCTAACCCGGACAAGCCAGAACCAAAAACGTTACACAGAGGTTCACAGAGAAGACACAGAGAAGCACAGAGAAAAAAAGCGTTGTTTGTCTCGCTTCCTCTGTGAAACTCTTTCTTATCTCTGTGTAACTCTGTGTCACTTCTTGTTTTGTGTACAAGGATTTCATCGTTAAGGTACTAATCTCTGTCTTTTAGGGAAAAACGGCCGTTTTCCAAACCAGAAACTGCCCCACACCGCCCCACAGGACAAACACAAACGGTACCAGCACCAGCAGCAATCCCAGCAGCGTCAGCAGCCCGCGCAGCCGCCAATCTTCCAGAATTTCTGGGCCAAACAGCGTTTCTTCTTGCCCATGGGGTTTTTGGTTGGCGGCAATAAACAGCACCGTGCCAAACCAGACCGTGAGTAGCTCCCAAAAGAAGCGGGGCGGCAGTTGGTTCAGGCTTAACCCGTTTTGCAGCAGCGACAAAATGGTGTAGATGAGCGGGGGGCCAATCATAAAGCGGAGCAGCGTCATGGCGGGGCTGGTTGTTTTGATCTCCTTGCCCCCAAGCTGCTGCCGCAGTTCATCCAGCTTTTTCTGGGCAATCAGCCGGTCGGCGGCCACGGGGGCGTGCCCGGCGGCAAAGGTGTAGGCGGCCAGCGCCTTTTGCAATTCGCCGTGGGCTTCATAAGCGGTGCCTACGGCCAAATCGCTGCTGTGGTTTTGCCGCAGTTGGGTTAGCTGATGGGCGGTTTGTTCGTTGCGCGGGTTGGCGCGCTGGGCGGCTTCGAGGGCGATAATTTTGTCCTCAACGGCCGTTACGATCTGGCTCAACAGCAGCCACGCTTGCTCATGGTTGGGTTCGGCCTGCACCACTTCTTGCAGCAGCCGCATCGCTTCCACGCGCAGACCGACTTTAACGGCCGTTTCCCCCTGCTTAAACTTCTCTGCCACCGTTTGCTGCCGCTCCCCGCGAAGCTGCACCAGCCGGTTTTGCGCCCGTATCAGGTTGGGGTTAATCGTCAGTGCGTTTTCCAGCGCAATCAGCTTGTCCTCGCGTGATTCCACCAGGTCAGACAGCAGCAGCCAGGCCAGCTCGTTTTCCTCCTCCTGCGCCACATAGCGCAGCAGCAGACCGCGAGCTTCCTCAAGCTGCCCTTGTTTGACTAACTTTTGCGCTTGTCGAAACAACTGCTCCGGCATAAATTAACGGCCGTCCTTCCCCTTCCTTCCTTGCGTCCCCGATGATAACATATTTCGCAAACTGTCCATCAGCCCCCCACGTGGCGGTGGTTCCGGCTCCGGCTTGGGAAACGGCGGCAAATCGAGCATCTTGCGCCAGGTGTAGCTGCCCAGCAGCTTGAGCGAGGCAATGACCGGTGCCGCCAGCACTGCCCCCAAGATGCCCGCCAGCGAGGCCCCCATAAATACCCCCACTAGCACCACCAGCGGGTGCAAATCCAGTGCCTGCCCCACAATGCGCGGCACCAGCAGATTGTTTTCTAGCTGCTGCACCACCAGCATCAGGATGATTACCGCCGCCGCCAGTTCCCAGGGGCCAAGCCCCAAATAATTTTGTGACTGAAAAAACGCCGCCACCACCGCCACGATGGCACTAATAATTGGCCCCAGGTTGGGCACAAATTCCAGCACCCCAGCCACCAGCCCCAGTGCCAGCGCGTTTTCCACCCCCAGCAGCAGCAGCCCCAGCCACACCACCACAAAAATTACCAGCCCCAAAATGACCTGCCCGCGCAGATAGGCGCTCCAAATGCGGCCAAAGTCGCGCACCAGCCGTTCGGCATCGTGGCGATAGCCGGGGTCGGTGGCAAAATTTGCCACGTATTCACCCAGCTTGGGGAATTCGTTGGCAATGTAGATGGAGATCATAAAGACAAAGAGCAAATTCCCCAGCCAGCCAAGCGTGGCTGTGGCAAAGTCGCCTAGGAAGGTGGCACCGCCGGAGGTGAGCGGGGACAGCATGTTTAAGAATCGGTCTTGGATGTCGGCCCAGGGCAGTTGGCTGGGAATGAGCGAGAAGTCGCCGATGGAAAAGAGGGGGCGGCTGCTGGTAATAAATGTTTCAATGGATTGGCTGATATTGTTGACATAATCGGGCAGTTGCAGCAGCAAATTGTCTAACTGGGCATAAGCTGCAAAGCCTAAGGCCACCAGTGCCCAAATAATGGCCACGGCAATGCCGATGTAGACCAGCAGGATGATGCTGCCGCGTTTGAGCGGGGTGCGTTCGTCAATTAAAACAACCAGCGGGTTGAGGATGAAGGCCAGCATGGCGGCGATGACCACAAGGCGGATGAGCGACGCAAATTGCCACACCAGCAGTGCCAGCAGCACCACGATGACGCTGGCAACAACTAGCTTAAAGTTGCGTCCCCAAAGTGGTGATTCTTGTTCGGGTTGTGGCACGGGTAAGTTGCTGTTTGCCATAAAATTGTTGCTGTTTCCCTGCTTGCGGTATAGGGGAGAGGTTAGCACATGCCGGGGTAGGTCGTCAATATGTTGGCATCTTGTTGGCGCACATGCCTACCCGTCTCGCCCAAGCGTGCGCCGCTGCTGGGCTGGGGGGAAGTATGGTAGGGGCTAGACGACCGGGAATGATGCCTGCCGCGCCACGTGCCTTGCCACCCGGTCGTCTCGCCCGGACGTGCGCCGTCGCTGGCCTGGGGAAAGGGCGAAACGGGTTGGTAGGGGCTAGACGACCGGGAATGACGCCTGCCACGCCACGTGCCTTGCTGCCCGGTCGTCTCGCCCAGGCGTGTGCCACTGTTGGGCTGGGGGGAAGTATGGTAGGGGCTAGACGACCGGGAATGACGCTTGCCACGCCACGTGCCTTGCTGCCCGGTCGTCTCGCCCAGGCGTGTGCCGTTGTTGGGTTGGGAGAAGGGCGAGACGGTGCGGCGACAATGCCGTTTGTCCCCGCCAACGCCTATCCGCACCGTCTCGCCCCTACCGCACGGGGTTGGCGGTGGGGCAATTTGCAAAATTGCCCTACGGGGCGGGTAAATTGACTAGGGTGAAGCAGTAAACGCTGCCCGCCGCGTCCCCGGCCACGATGGTTGCCCCATCCCCCGCGACCGCCACGCACCACACCGACCCGTCCAGCGTCATTGAAGCCAGCAGTTCCCCCGTTTGCAGGTTCCAGACCTTGAGGGTTTGGTCGGAGGAGGCCGAGACAGCGCGTTGGCCGTCGGGCGTGATGGCGACGGCACTGACCCCTCCTGAATGGCCGGAGAGGGTGCGTTCCAACGCCAGCGATTCCCGCTTGGCCAGCCAGTTTGCGCCAAAGTAAGCGGCTGTTTTTCCCTTGATGGCTTGCCCCAACTGCCGCAGCAGCGTCTTGGCCTCCATGTCCACTACCCGCTTCAGCCACTGCTGCACCAGCCCCACCTCGCTCTGCCGCACCTCCGCCGCCCGCAGGTTGTGAATCTCCTTCTGCAAAATTCGCAGCAGCAGCTGCAAGCGATTGGCGATTGGGGATTGGGGATTGGAGACTGAGAGACTAGGAGACTGGGAGATTGGGAGACTGGGAGACTGCCCACCATCCACCGATAACCGTTTACTGTTTACCGATAACTGTACGCGAAGCGGTCGTGAAACGACATTACCGTTTACCGATAACTGAGTATCCGCCAACGCCAGGGCCACCAGCAAATCATCCTGTAGGGCATCGGGGCCGCGCTCTTGGTAGTGGGTTTCCAGAGTGGGGAAATCTTCA
>JAGQGA010000262.1 GCA_020432595.1 Anaerolineales bacterium
ATCATCCCCACCAATACCTATCACGGCCAACGGCCAGAGGTGCAGGCGCGTTGGCGGGAACTGCTGGGGGAACGGGTGCTGCTGTTGGATGACGAAACGGCCGTTTCTGAAACCATCGCTCTCGCCATTGGCCTGTGTGAAGGCACCCTCGACAGCCTTTATCGCGGCGTAGACGATCTGGTAGCCGCCGGACACACCGCCACCGCCACCCGCAGCGCCACCACCGCCATCGCCCCCTATGCCAAAACACGCGGCTCGCTTGTCCCCGTGGCCGCTGGCGTGCTGCCGGTGAATGGGATGGGGGAAGACGGCCGTTTGTAAATTGAGAATTGAAAATGCAGAATTGAGAATTGGGAACGGCCTGTCATTTCCAATTCCCCATTCCCCATTCATATGATCTACCTCACCCTCGACCTCGGCTTTGGCGACGCGGGCAAAGGGAGCCTTGTTGATTTCCTTTGTCGCCACGAAGAGGCCCACACGGTTGTTCGCTACAACGGCGGGGCGCAAGCAGGCCACCGCGTGGTTACGCCATCGGGCGTGCCCGACGGCGTAACCGACGGCTGCGAGCATGTTTTTTCCCAATTTGGCAGCGGCACGCTGGCCGGGGCTACCACTCATCTTTCCCGCTTTATGCTAGTGGAGCCGCTGGCGGTGATGGCCGAAGCGGCTCACCTGCACGAATTGGGCATTGCCGACCCATTTGCCGCGCTGACCATTGACGAAAACGCGCTGCTGACCACTCCCTTTCATCGCGCCGTCAACCGGCTGAAGGAGCTGGCGCGGGGCGACGGCCGTCATGGAAGCTGCGGGCTGGGGATTGGAGAAACGGCCGTTGATGCCCTCACCCACCCCCGCGCCGTCCCCCGCGTCGGCGACCTGCGCCACCCCGACACCCTCCGCGCCAAGTTGTCGTTTGTGCAGGCAGCCAACTTGGAAAAAGTGCTACCGTTGCGCCCCAGCCTGCCGGACAAAGAAATTGTTGTGCAAGAGTTGGCCGTGCTGGAAGATAGCGGCTGGGTGGATTGGCTGTTGGAAGAATACGGCCGTTTTTCCACCCTCGCCCACATCGTCCCCACCAGCCACCTGCACCAACTGCTCCACCGCCCCGGCACCGTCGTTTTTGAAGGGGCACAGGGGGTGCTGCTTGACGAGTGGGTTGGCTTTCATCCCCACACCACCTGGAGCAACATCACCTTTGCCAACGCCGAAACCCTTTTACAGGAAGCGGGCTACAGCGGCACGATGACGCGGCTGGGTCTCACCCGCGCCTACGCCACCCGGCACGGTGCCGGGCCGTTTGTCAGCGAAGATGCCAACCTAACACGGCGGCTACCCGATGCTCGCAACGGCCAGCACGCTTGGCAGCAAGGTTTTCGCGTCGGCTGGCTGGATTTGCCGCTGTTGCGGTATGCGCTTGAAGTCATTGGGTCGGTGGACTATTTGGCGGTAAGCTGTCTGGACAGGGTGGCCGACCTGCGGGAAATTCAGCTTTGCACGGCGTACCAGCACGGCAGCCAACGATTGGAACGGCTCACCCCATCGCCGCAGCCCCGTGATTTGGCGTATCAGGCGCAGCTAACAGCCCTGCTGGGTGAATGCCAGCCGATCTTGGAGCAAGTGGCAGACCCATCCGCGCTGCTAGATAGGCTGGCGAAAGAACTGGACGTACCCGTGGGGGTGGTATCGTGGGGGGAAACGGCCGTTTGTAAACAATTTCTCTTCAAGACCAGGCAAAAGCCATAAGAGTTGTACGGACAATTCATCGCCACCTTTATGTATCTATCACAGATGGAGATGAATGAAAATAGTGGCTGGTGGCTTAGACAAGCCACCAACCACACACTTATCCAGAAGTGAGATAAGAAGCAGCGATACCGGGATCAATAGCAGGGGCTAGTTCGGTGAGCTTGGCAAGAAAAGCATCGTTGGAGCCAAAGGGGCGAGCGGCCATCAGGGCGGCGGCCAAGCTGTCGTCTACACCGGGAATTTGCTTGAGCGTTTCAGCATCGGAATCATCTACGCTAACCGGCACGTACACGTATGTCTCGTAGGTAACTACCTGGGCATCATCTACATATTTACCAATTTCCCGCCGGAACTGCTGAATGCTGACGTAGGGCTGATATTCAAAGAATTCGCGCACCATGCGGCTGCCAAAGTTGGGGATGGTTGCCAGAAGCTGCTCGCTGGTCATTTGATTGAGGTTGATTTTGTCGTTGGCGATGGGTACAACAGAAACGGCCGTTTCCTTAGCCGCCACCGCCACATCCTCACCACCTTCAGCCACCGCCTCACTCACTGCCGCTTCCACTGGTCCCGTCGCCGGAGCCACAAACGACAATTCCAGCACCACCGTCTCTTCAACAGCATCCACCGACTGGGCAAACGGCACTGTCACCCCAAAATCGGCATAGGCGAGCATCGTGCTGGCCTCGCCTTGCAGCGTTGCCGCATCCACCAGCGTCGCCGTTGTCTCAAACACGACTTCCTGCGTCTGGTCAGTAATCGTCAAATCACCCACCATTTGGAAGCTGTAGCTCTCACCCACCGCCACGCTATCGGGTAGCCCAGTGATGCTGGTGGGGGTGAAGGTAATAAACTCAAACTGGTTGGTATGCAAAATCTCGTTGGCAATGGCGCGGTTGCGGAAATTGTTGTCCGTGGCTAAATCACGCGCTCCAATGACAATTTGCCCCACGCGGGTGGAAGCAGGGTCATTGGCAGCGAAGGCAATTTGCCCGGCCACGTTGCTGGTTTTGCCCACCACCGTCGTGGGCGTACCGCGCAGCACTTCGTTAATGATAAAGCGAGCTTCGGATTGGGCAGGGTCAAGTTCATAGATGGGTGTATCGGCAGATTGTTGGGGGGCGGAAACGGCCGTTTCTTCCTCAACTGCCTCCGCAGCCACCACCACCTCTTCCACCACGGCGGTTGGTTCAGCGGAAACGGCCGTTTCCGCTTCCTCCACCACCGGCTCCTCAGCCATTACCGGCTCCTCCACCGCCGCAGCCAGCGTGGGCGCCACCACCGCCCCGCTCGAAGCCTCCGGCTCCGACAGCACAAAGCAGCCCGTCAACACCAGCAGCAACCCCACACCCAACCACACAGTCATTTGTTTTATCATGTTATGTCCTCCAATTTCATAAATTCGGCGCATCCTACCCGCCAAATGTTGCAAAGTTATGAAGATAGGATGGGTAGAAGATGAATAAGAAGCCAACATTGCATCTCCTCCACCCAACTGAACTCACCCAAACGGGTGAGACCCCTCTAGGAATCCCCCAACATGGTCATTTACCAACCTGGCAAATGTTTCTAATATTGCGTTCATCTTTTTACCAACCGCATACAGAAGAAAAGGAGAAAGCTATGTCCGGAAATCAGCAAGAAAAGCTGCAATCCTATTGGCAAAAAAACGTCAGGCTCATTCGCATCCTCATTATTATTTGGGCCTTTGTCTCGCTGGGAATGTCAGTTATCTTTAAACCGCTAGTGGGCAACATCGTCCTGCCAGGTTTTCAGATACCAATCAGCTTTTGGTTTGCCCATCAGGGGGCAATGATCATTTTTGTCATCCTGATTTTTGCCTATGCCTATTTAATGGATAAGGCAGACAGCGAATACGGGGTACGGGAATAACACCCCACCCATTACAGGAGAGGAGATAGGATCATGAGCGTAGAAATGTGGACTTGGTTACTGGTGGGGATTAGCTTCATCGGTTACATCTGGATCGGCTACACCAATCGCGTAAACTCCACCAAGGGGTTCTATGTGGCGGGGCAAGGGGTGCCTGCCATTGCCAACGGAGCCGCCACCGCCGCTGACTGGATGTCGGGGGCATCATTTATTTCTATGGCCGGTCTGATTGCCTTCATGGGCTACGACGGTACCGTCTATTTGCTGGGGTGGACGGGTGGGTATGTGCTATTAGCCACACTGCTGGCTCCCTATTTGCGGAAATTCAATAAATATACCGTCCCTGACTTTGTTGGCGACCGCTACTACTCACAAACGGCACGCATTGTGGCGGCCGTATGCGCCGTCTTTGTGTCGTTTACCTATGTGGCTGGGCAAATGCGTGGTGTCGGCATTGTGTTTAGCCGCTTCTTGGAGGTTTCCGTCACTTGGGGCGTGGTCATCGGGATGATAATTGTGGCCTTTTTTGCTGTGCTGGGTGGCATGAAGGGAATTACCTACACGCAGGTGGCTCAATACTGCGTCATCATCGTGGCTTTTCTCATTCCAGCGTTTACCCTGTCGGCACGGGTTTCGGGCAACCCCATTCCGCAGTTGGCACTCACCTTTACCGACATTGTGCCCAGGCTGGATGCGATTCAGACGGATTTGGGGCTAGGGGTCTACTCAACCACAACACGGCCGTTAATTGACATCTTCTGCATTATGCTGGCACTGATGGCGGGAACGGCCGGTTTGCCCCACGTCATCGTCCGCTTCTACACCGTCAAATCGGTACGTGATGCGCGTTATTCGGCCGGCTGGGCCTTGCTCTTCATTGCCCTGCTCTACACCACCGCTCCCGCCCTGGCCGTATTTGCCAAGCTCAACCTTATCAACACCCTCAACAACGTTCCCACCACCGCCATTGCCGAAGGTAGCGACCTTGACTGGGCGTGGAAGTGGCAGCAAACCGGGCTGCTGCAATTTAACGACCTCAACGGCGACGGCGTGTATACGCTCTCTGGTGGCGAAAACAATGAAATCGTTATTGACCGCGACATCATTGTGCTGTCCACCCCTGAGGTTGCCGGGCTTTCTGGCTTTGTGATCGCGCTTGTGGCCGCCGGTGGTTTGGCGGCGGCACTTTCCACCGCCTCGGGGCTGCTGTTGGTCATCTCCAGCTCCTTTGCCCACGACATTTACTACCGCTGGCTCCGCCCAGAAGCATCCGAAGAAGAACGGCTGCGCGTGGGGCGCATTGCCATCGTCGGTGCCATCTTCCTGGCCGGTTATTTAGGCATCAACCCCCCTGGCTTTGTGGGCGAAGTGGTGGCCTTTGCCTTTGGGCTGGCAGCGGCCAGCTTCTTCCCGGTCATTTTCATGGGCATCTTTGACAAACGCGCCAACGACAAGGGGGCTATTGCCGGGATGGTAGTAGGTATCATCTTCACCGCCCTAATGATCGTCCTCATGCGCTCTGACCGGCTGCTGGGTACATCCGCCCCCATCATCAAAGATGTCATGGGCATTTCCTCGCAGGGCATTGGCGTCATTGGCATGATTCTCAACTTCGTGATTGCCTATGTCGTCTCGCGGCAAACGGAAGCACCACCAGAACACATTCAGGAAATGGTAGAATCGGTACGCATCCCTGCCGGAGCAGCGGAGGCGGCAATGCAGCACTAAGGCAAAATTAGAGACTGAGAGATTGGAGATTAGAGATTGACCAGTTTACAATCTCCAATCTCCAATCCTCAGGTGTTTCCCTATGGCAACAAAAGCAATTCGCGCCTCCTATCTTTGGACAGTGGATGAAATGGTGGTGGCGCAAAACCACCATTTGCGGGGGCAAAGCCAGAAAGTGCGCTGGCTGCGCTTTGTGGCACTGGGCAGCATGATTTTTGTGCTGTTTATGCTGCTGTTCCGGCAGGGAATCTTTAACTGGGGTATTGCAGCGCTGGTGGGGTTGGCCTATGTGGGCGTGCTAGTGAACGAGCTGATGCGCCATCCGAAGGTGGTGGAGCGGTCGGCACGGCGGCTGTTTGCGCGGCACGCTGACCAGAATAAGCGGGTGACGTTTGTGATTGATGAAACGGCCGTTTCTGCCACCACCGAAGACGTAGACGAAAGCCGCACCCTGTGGGCCAACGTGCAGCAGGTGCGGGAAACCGACGACGGCTTTTTGCTCTACCTCAACAAACAGCTTTTTCTCTGGATTCCACGCAAGGCAATCCAACCCCAAAGTGATGTCGAACGGCTGCGCCAAATCATTGCTAATCGAGGTCTCGACAATCGTTAAAGACAAATAGTTGATGCTGGTATGCCAGCTTAAGTTATTTGTTTAGGCCAGATGTGGCGTGGGGGTCCTTCTGGCCTTTTTCTTTAGCAGGGGAGGTGCTTACCGACGTTCGCTCCATGTCCTTTCGTGTTCTTCTGTGTCCACAAAACGGCATTTAATAACGCAGGCGGGCAAGGTGGGTTTGCTGAACGGCCGTTAAACTCTCCCCCAACGTCACCACCCCCCGCTCCGCCAGCAGCGGCACCATCTTTAAAAAGAGGTCGCCCGTCAGCAGCGCATCCCCCAGCGCCGTGTGCCGCCCGGCCACCACCACACCAAAATCACGCGCCAATGCTTCCAGACTATAGTCGCCCCGTTCGGGAAAAAGCAGTGCCGCCAGCAGCAGCGTGTCCAGCACCGGCTGGGCAAACTGCACCCCCGTTGCCGCCTCTTTCACCTGCAACAGCCGCATGTCAAAGGCGACGTTGTGACCCAGCAGCACCGTCTCAGCAGCAAAGCGATGGAAGCGCGGCAGCACCACGCCAATGGGTGGCTGCCCTTGCACCATCGCCGGGGTAATGCCATGAACGGCCGTTGCCTGTGGCGACAAAAAACAGTGCGGGTCTACAAGCTGGTCAAACACATCCTGGCGCAGCAAACGGCCGTTAACAATCCGCACCGCCCCCAGTGCCACAATCTCGTCGGCCAACGGGTCTAGCCCGGTCGTTTCCGTGTCAAAAACGGTGTAGGTCAGCTCGCGCAACGGCCGTTCCGCCCAGTCAGCAGCGGGTAACGGCCGTTGCAGCAGGTCAAAATCATAATATTCCGGCCGGCTGCCCAGCAGCGGCAGCGGCGCAGCGTCCCACGTTGTCACCGGCAGCAGCAGCCGCACAAACGCCGTTTCCCCCTCCTGCTGCACCCATAGCTCGCCGTGATGATGGGCCGCCACCTGCCGCGCCGTCTGACCCAGTGCCGGAATGGTTTCCTCCAGCCATGCCCAAACTGGCTCCACCGCGCCCTCGGCCGACCACAGCAAATCCAGTGCCGCACGCTGCCGCAGCGGCTGCAAGCGCAGTTCCAACCGGGGCGGCTGCCATTCTGCCGCCAACTTTTCCGCCAAAAACAGCCAGGTGCGAAGCAGCGGGTAGCTGTCTACCAGCAGCCACAAATCGTCCGGCGGCGCAGCGACCACGCCGCCCAATGGCCGCAGCCGCCGCTCCAGTGCCCACAGCAAGTCGCGCCCCAGCATCGGGTCAAGCTGCAAATTGGCGGGCGGGTGGGCGTTGTAAACGGCCGTTAATTCCCCCACCGTCTCACTCAACCGCCCCGCCTCCTCATACACCACCTGCTGCAATTGCTGCTGCTGCTCAGGCTGCATCGCGGCATAATCC
>JAGQGA010000263.1:0-3949 GCA_020432595.1 Anaerolineales bacterium
AAATCATCTGCGGGTGATAGCCCAACGCCTCGGCTTTGAAGGTCAGGTAGTAGGGATCCACGCCAATACAGTGACCGCCCACCAGCCCCGGCCGGAAGGGGAGAAAGTTCCACTTGGTTCCCGCCGCCGCCAGCACGTCGAGAGTATCAATCCCCATGTGGTCAAAAATCAGCGACAGCTCATTCATCAGGGCAATGTTAAGGTCGCGCTGGGTGTTTTCAATGACCTTAGCGGCTTCGGCCACGCGGATGCTGGGGGCAACATGGATACCGGCTTCGACCACCTGACCGTAGATTTGGGCGAGAAAAACGGCCGTTTTCTCATCCCACCCTGACACCACCTTCACAATCTTCTCCAGCGTCCGCTCCTTGTCCCCTGGGTTAATCCGCTCCGGCGAATACCCCACCGTAAAATCCCGGCCACAAACCAGCCCCGATGCTTCTTCCAGAATCGGCACCCCGATCTCTTCTGTCACTCCCGGATAAACCGTTGATTCCAGCACCACACACGACCCGCGCCCCATCTGCTGCCCCACCGTAGCATACGCCCGCCGCACTGGGGTCAAATCAGGGATGCGATGCCCATCAATGGGGGTGGGCACGGCCACAATAAACAGCTTGCACGCTGCCAAATCAGCCGGGTTGGCGGTGTAGAGCAGCGACACTGCTGCCAAATCAGCCTCGCTGACCTCGCGGGTATGGTCGCTGCCGCGCCGCAGTTCGGCCACCCGCGCCTCGGCCACATCAAAGCCGACCACGGCAAAATGCCGCGCCAAATGCACTGCCAGCGGCAGCCCCACGTACCCCAAGCCGACGACGGCGATTTTTTCTTGTTTGTTAAGAAATGTTTCAAATTGCATGGTTGAAATTGGCGATTAGAGATTGGAGATTGCATGAAGCTCTAATCTCTAGTCACTTTGTTCTATAAAATTTTGTTCAAAGAGGCTAATCATACCGATTCGCGTCGCAGAGACAAACGGCCGTTACCCGCAAGTAACAAGGGGCAAGTAACAAGAGCCTATACACTTGCTACCTGCCACCTGTTGCTTGCAGACAAAAAGATACAAATTTGTAACCTTGGTTGGTATAATTTCCCCATGACCATGCAATCTCATTACCAAACCTTGTTCGCCTATCATTGGCACACCACCCAGCGGCTGCTGGCGTTGGTGGAAAAGGTGGCAGAAACGGCCGTTTTACCCACCTGCCACCAAACCCTCAGCCACCTCCTCAGCACCGACTACAGCTATCGCACCGCTCTCGAAACCGGCCAGCAGCCCGCCCACCTTGCCGCCGACCAATTTCCCACGCTCAACAATCTGAAAACTGGTTTTTTGGAGGAGCAAAGCAAGTGGAGCACCTTGCTTGCCAGCCTCAACGACGACGACATCGCCGGCAGTGCCGATTTAACCACGCTGCGCGGCCACACCATAAGCTTCCCCCGCTGGCGCATTTTGCAGCAAGTCCTGCTGCACGGGATGCAGCACCACGCCGAACTCGCCCAGCTTCTCACTGAACAAGGCCACTCCCCCGGCGATCTCGACTTCATCTTCTTCCAAGGCTAGGGTAATCCATCGCAAATCGGCTTGATGACCGTCATCAATCAGGCTAACCTGCGCCCTATTTTTTGCACAAGGGATAAGCTTATGACAACAATCGTCGGTCGCCACCGCGCCAAAATTGGAGCCATGCAAGCCCCATCAGACGAAACAGTTGCCTACGCGAAGGGGCTGAATGCCCACCTGCTGGGGCCGGGGTCACTGGCTGAAGGTGAATGGGCAGCACTCGGTCTGCCCGCCCCCCACCTAGGCACCATTCGCCGCTATCGCTTGGAGCGCATTCGCCAACTTTTGCGCCGCTTTGACTACGCGGGCATCGTCGTCTATGACCCCATCAACATCCGCTACGCCACCGACTCCACCAACATGCAGGTCTGGATTCTCCACAACGCCAACCGCTACGCCTACATTCCCACCGAAGGGCCCGTCATTCTCTTTGATTACCACGGTGCCGAACACCTCAGCGACCATCTCGAACTGATTAGCGAAATTCGCACCGCCCGCGCCTGGTACTACCTCATTGCCGGGGACAGATACGAAGAGCAGGCACGGCTGTGGGCGGCGGAAATCGGCGATTTGGTGCGGCAGCACGGCAGCGGCAACCGGCGGCTGGCACTGGACAAATGCAACCCGGAGGGGCTGCGGGCGCTGCAAAACGAGGGGCTAACGGTTCACAACGGCGAAGAAATCATGGAATTGGCACGCGCCATCAAGCACCCAGAGGAGATTGTGGCGATGCGGCGGGCCATTGCGGCCTGTGAGAAGGCGATAGCCGCCATGCGCGACCACTTTGTGCCGGGGGTAACGGAGCAGCGGCTGTGGAGCTATCTTCATGCGGAAAATATTGCTCGCGGCGGCGAATGGATTGAAACGCGGCTGCTGACGGCAGGGCCACGCACCAACCCCTGGTTTCAGGAATGCAGCAGCCGGCCGATCCAAAATGGCGAACTGATGGCCTTTGACACCGACCTAATCGGCCCCTACGGTATCTGCGTAGACATTTCGCGGACGTGGCTGTGTGGAAATGTGGCTCCCACGGCGGAACAGCGGGAAATTTATGGGCTGGCCTATGACCAGATTGTACGCAATACGACGATTCTACGGCCGGGGATGAGCTTTCGGGAGTTGACAGAAACGGCCGTTTTGCCCGACCCCACTCGCTACAACCGCTACTCCCTCTTCTACCACGGCGTTGGCCTGGCCGACGAATATCCCAGCATTTACTTCCCCGATGCCTGGGCCAACTACGGCTACAACGGCATCGTGGAGCCGGGGATGGTGCTGTGTGTCGAAAGCTATGTAGGGCGCAAAAACGGCCGTGAGGGGGTGAAGCTGGAAGAACAGGTTCTCATCACCGAAACGGGCTACGAAGTTCTGTCAACTTACCCATTTGAAGAACCATTGCTCGGCTAGTAATCTGTCGGAGAAAGAAAATAGGACGCAGATTATCCTGATTGATCTGTTTTGATCAGGACCATCAGGTCAATCTGCGTTCTATTTAACCACTGATGGCCTTGATGTATCGTTCGGCGGAGCGCAAAACGGCCGTTTTCGCCCCGCTCTGCACAATTGCATCCGTCCAACCCCCATAAATACGGTCAAATTCAAATGGCTCTACGGCGGCAACGATGCGATTAACGGCCGTTGCGTTCAGTGGAATGTCGTTAGGGTAGCTGTACATAAACGTCACAAACCGCCGATCCGCCACCACCGTAATCGTGTCGCCCGTCAGCAACACCCCCCGACCCTCAGCTCCCGCCGCCCAATGCAGCACGCTGGAACCGGGAAAATGGCCGCCGCAGCGGATGACGGTGATGCCGTCGGCCAATTCCAGCGTGTCGCCTTCCCAAAAGTACAGCACCGGGTCGGGGCGCATCACCCACTGCTGGTCGGCAGCAGGTAGATAGACCGGCACACCGCCAAAGGCATGGCTCCAGGCCACCATGCTGTCATAAAAATGGGGGTGGCAAATGGCAATGGCACTGATGCCACCCAATTTTTCTACCGCTGCCACCGTTGCGTCGTCAATCAGGCTGTGGCAATCCCACAAAATGTTGCCGCTGGGGGCCTGGATCAATAACGGCCGTTGTCCAATAGCAAACTTCGGCACGGTTTGAATTCCCCACAGCCCCGGCTCCCACTCGGTCAATTCGTTGTGGTGCGTCTCTCGCAGTGCCGCCAGCGTCGTCCACCGTTGGCCGTCGGGGTGTACGTATTGCCGTTCGTCTTCGCAAATGGGGCAGTGAGCGGGCGGTTCGTCCGTGGCGGCAAACTGCACGCCGCAGGTTATGCAAATGTAGTTATTTATCATGGGTTCCTCGCAAATCAAAGGAGATTAGAGACTGACGAAGGTTCATAATCACCAATCTCCCATTCACCAATCAGATTATT
>JAGQGA010000263.1:4048-7352 GCA_020432595.1 Anaerolineales bacterium
TGTGAATGGCTGTATGTTTGCGCTTTGTTGTAACACAAACGGCCGTTTCGCCACACCGATCTTTGGATCAACATTTGCCCAGCAAAAAGATCGCCCAATAAAAAAGGAACACAAACGAGTTACCCATCTGTGTTCCCTTCTATCCGCCCTACAAAAACGAATGGCTTACGCCTCAGACAGTCGCTTTCTTTGCCCACCAACCCGCAGGCGACGAATGTTGCGGCGCAACGCTGTCAAAAAAAGCCATGTTCGACTCATACTGGGTTGCGCTGGCACATCTACCAGCTCAGGATCAGGCTGACGGCTGCTCAAATCTTCACCTAATTCACGCTTGGGTTGGGGACGATACACCATCCAATACTTATTCATGTGATACACTCCTTCCTAGGTTATTCAATTATTGTCACACACAGTACAGACAAGAAAACTAGCCCAAAAACAGCAACGTTTTGGCGGGGTATATCAGGCGGAATTGAAGAGGATAATGTGGGAATAGCGTGGGCTAGAAGATAAGCGTGATTTTGCCCTATTTTCACGCGCAGCGGCGTAAACCAGGTTTCACCTGGGTTGTGTTTAATCTGGCGGGTTAGGTGTTGCCCAAGGGTTAGACAGGCGGGTTTAGCATGTCGCTGGGGGATAAACGGCCGTTTATCCACGCCTCCAACTGTTCCGCTGCCTTCGCCGCAAACTCATGAAAAATCTCCGTCGTCTTCCAACCAATGTGTGGCGTCAGCACCACGTTCAGCAGCGTTCGCAGCGGGCTATCGGCCGGCAATGGCTCCACGGCAAAGACATCCAGCCCCGCCCCGGCAATGGTATGGGTTTGCAACGCCTGCACCAAAGCAGCCTCATCCACAATTGCCCCCCGCGCCGTGTTAATGAGCAGTGCATCCGACCGCATTTGCGCCAATTCGGCCGCCCCAATCAACCCCGTTGATTCCGGCGAAAGTCGCAAATGGATAGAGACCACATCGGCACAAGCCAACGTGTCTGGCAGCGGCAACCGCTGCACACCGTCATCAGATGGGGCAGATTTGCCGCTGCGATCCCAAGCAACCACCTTCATGCCAAACGCCTGCGCCACCCGCGCCACCGGGCGGCCATGCCGGCCGTACCCCAAAATGCCCAACGTTTTCCCCGCCAAGGACGACCCCATGGGTGTCGTCGGCCACGCCCCCTGCGCCATTTGGGCATTCAGCGCATGAATTTGCCGCTTCAAGGACAAGATCAGGCCAAAAGTCAGCTCAGGAATCGCCACCGTGGGCATCTTGATCTGCCGCCCCAAGGCCACCACAATCCCCCGCTCCGTCGCCGCCGCTTTGTCCAGATGATAGGCGTGACCGCCGCTCTGCAAGACAAGCCGTAGGTTCGGGCAAGCGGCAAAAAAATCGGCATCCAAACGGGTGCGCTCACGGATAGCAAACAAAACATGGGTCTGGTTGAGCAAGGGATGGTCGGCGGGGGTTAACGGCCGTTTCAACACCACCACCTCCGCCAATTCCTGCAGCCGCGCCATCGCTGGTGCGGTCGCCATTTGCCCCTCATAATCATCAAGCACCACTAGCTGTAGTCGTTGCATAACCACCTCCTAAGGTTTACTATACTTCTCACTATCAACAGGAGGCAAGAAATGAGCCATTTATCTATTCAGGCAACCAATGCCTTTTTTTATTATCAGGACGTTGAGAAGGCGTGGGCATTTTATCGGGATGTGATGGGGCTGGAAACGGCCGTTGATTACGGCTTTGCCAAAATCATGCGCGTCGCCCACAACAGCTACCTCACCCTTGTTGACGTGGCATCCGGGATGCACAGCGCCGACGAACCCAAAAGCGTCGCCATCGCCCTCGTCACCGAGCAGGTCGAAGGATGGTACGATTACCTCACCCGCTTGGGCGTACCCATTCGCAACCCCTACCAGCGGCGCGAAGGTTCCGCCCACGATGGCTTTGTCGCCTTCGACCCCGAAGGCTACTACCTCGAAATCGAACGGTTCAACCTCCACCCCGAAAACGAAACCCTGCTCCCCATTCTCGCCGCCCTGCCGCCCACCTACAGCGTCGGCGGCACGCGCCCGCCGGAGCTAGAAATTCGTGCCACCGTTCTTTGGCTCTACTACAACAACCTTGCCCGCGCCGAACAGTTCTATGAATCGCTGCTGGGGATCAATTTGCTGGTTGACCAGGGATGGGCCAAGGTGTATCAGGTCACGGGCAGCAGTTTTCTTGGCCCCGTCTCCGGCGAAAAGGGAATGCACCCGGCTACCGAGCAAAAAGCGGTCACGGTTTCCTTTTTCACCGCTGATGTCAACGGCTGGTTTGCCCACGCCACCGCCCAACCTGGCTTCCGCCTCCGCACCCCTGCCGTAACCGACGAAAGCAACCTCGTCCATATCTTCGTTGGCTATGACCCTGAAGGGTATTTTCTGGAATGGGACACTTTTCTGCCATTACCCCCTAATGAACGGCTCCTACAATTGTTAGCCCAACCCTAACCACCTCTCGGAACAAGAAAATAGATGCGCGGATAACGCGGATGATACGGATGTTCGCTGATAAGAAAAAAATCTGTGTCATCCGCGCATCTTGCCAACCTTCTCCCAATAGTTGCGTCCTAGGTAGCTGTCGTCTAACTTGAAAACGGCCGTTTTCCCCCTTGACAAATCCTTTCGTATCGGTAAACTATGATTTATCATTAAAATATATTTTAACGACAGGAAAAAGGCAATTGATAAAAAAAAACGTACCAACAGAAACATTTACAATTGGCGACCTGGACACCCTGCGCGTGGTGGCCGACCCACTCCGCAACCAAATCGTTGAGTTGCTCATCATGGAACCGCTCACCGTCAAGCAAGTGGCAGAACGGCTGGGGCTGGCACCTAGCAAGCTCTATTACCACATCGGCCTGCTGGAAAAACACGGCATCATCGAGGTGGCAGAAACACGGATGGTTGCCAATTTGCAGGAAAAAGATTACCGCGCTGTCGCCCACGCCTTCCACATAGCCCCCGAGCTGCTTTCCTTTGGCACATCGGCCGGCCGCGACACCATTAGCTCCCTTATCATCAGCACCATGGACACGACCCGCGAAGATTTCCTGCGTACCGTGCAAGCCCGCGCTCTCTCAATAGACCAAGGCAAGCCGGAACAACTGCGCCGCGCCGTCCTCACCCGCGAAACCGCCCGCGTACCAGAAAGCCGCCTGCCCGAATTCATCGAACGGCTAGAGACGCTGATCAAGGATTTTGGCGCGGCCAACAGCGATGACGACAGCGAACCACACCACAACTACGCCTTCACCA
>JAGQGA010000264.1 GCA_020432595.1 Anaerolineales bacterium
GTGAATGCCTATCACATTACCTATGGGCTGCCCGTGACCATTACCCGTGGTTCCAACAATATTGGGCCGTTTCAATACCCGGAAAAGGTGGTGCCGCTTTTTGCCACCAACGCCATTGACGGCAAGCCACTGCCAGTTTATGGTGACGGCCGCCAAATGCGGGAGTATCAATATGTGGTGGACCACTGCGAGGCAATTGATTTGGTGCTGCACAAGGGAGCCATTGGCGAAATCTATAATGTTGGCACGGGGGAGGAAATGGAAAACCTGACGATGGTGGAGGTGCTGCTGGATACGTTGGGCAAATCGCGTGGTTTGATTCGCCACGTGGCCGACCGGCCGGGGCATGACCGCCGCTACAGCCTCAACATTGGCAAAATTCGGGCACTGGGATGGCAGCCGCGCCACACGCCGGCCGAAGCGGTGGCAAAAACGGCCGTTTGGTACCGCGACAACGAATGGTGGTGGCGCAAAGTCCGCAACCATGACTTCGATGCCTATTATGAAAAGCAATATGGGGAACGGTTAAAGGGAAAGTAATCGGTCATCGGTCATCAGTGGGAATGCCGATTGCCGAACGATAGAGATTAGAGATTGGGGATTGGAGATTAATGAAGGTTCACAATCTCTAATCTCTGCTCACCCATTCACAGCCACCCTTTCACCCAGCAGTGCCGTTTGGAAGCGGTGGGTTAAAAACGGGCCGTCACGGGGGGGTAACACTTTTGGCTCGGTAACAGGTGACACTTTAATGACGGCAAAAAGGGTGTCGTTGAGCGTGTGGATGGCGTGACGCAGGTCGGGCAGGGCGGCGGCGTGGTGAATGGTGGTGGCGTGGGCGATACCGCAGGCTTGGGCAACGGCCGTTAAATCCACCCCCATCCCCGTATGCGTTCGCTGCTGCCCCGTCTCCCCATACCGCTCATTGTCCAGCACCACAGTCCGCAAATTAGGCGGTCGCTGCGTACCCATAGTCGCCAGGCTCCCCAACCCCATCAACATTTCCCCATCCCCCGTCAGCACCAACACCCGCTGCTGCGGCTGCGCCAGCGCCAACCCCAGCCCAATCATCGCTGCGCCTCCCATCGCCCCCCACAGGGGAAAATCACGCGGCGAGTCGCCACAGGCCGCTACGTCATAGGCCGGTGCGCCTAGCCCCGCCACCACCAGCAAATCGCTGCGCTCGTGCAGCAGGGCGGCCACCACTTCGCGCCGATTCAACTTTTCGCTCATGAGCCACCTCCGACAAATTGTTTGGCACCCAAAAACTGCTGCGACAGCAGCACGGCCACACGGCAGCGGCTTTGGAAGGCTAAACCCAGTGCGCCGCTGAGGGTGGGGATGAGATCAACGGCCGTTTGTACCCGAAACACCACCACCCCGCTTGCCTCTAAAACGGCCGGCGTGGCCTGTCCCATGGGCACCTGCCACGGGTTAAATTCCCCCCATTCGCCGCGCATGGTGATGAGCATAACCAGCGGCATGTTGGCAATGCGCGGCAGCGATAGCATGTTGATGCAGTTGCCCACCCCACTTGATTGCATCAGCAGTGCCGCCCGCTGCCCGCCCAAAAACGCCCCAGCCGCCAGCGCAATTCCTTCCTCCTCAGTGGTCAAGGTTACGGTGCGTATGGTGGGGTCTTGCTGACACAGTTCAATCAGCTGCTTTAGTCCGCCATCGGGGACAAAGGAAACAAGCGTGATCTGGTGCTGTTGTAGCAAGCGGTGAACATCCTCAGACCAATGGAAAGGCTCTCCGTCAGTTGTCAGGGTTGGCTCTACCATCTTTTCTCCTCGTATATCGTGGCTGGTGGCTGGCGGCTGGTCATCACCAGCTATCAGCTGCTTGCGGCTTGCCCGCATCGAGTATTGTCCAAATTTTCTAAGAAAAAGCTAACTTCCGCCAGTCATGGGTGGCATTATTACGCAATCGCCGCTATCAATTCTGGTATGAAGAAGTTTATCCTTTTGCACCTGTTAATCTTTCTGGCCGCTTGCCAACTGCGTGAGGACGGTATTACGGTTACGCCGCCTATTGTGGAACCGGCTGCGCCAACGGCAGCGGCGGTTGTACTAGACACGCCTCTTGAACCAACGGCCGTTCCTGCCACTAGCGAACCCGACACGCCACCCAGCCCAACGGCCGTTCCTGCCGCCACCCAAACGCCCGAACCCACCGCTATGTCTACGCCCACCCCTACCGCCGCGCCAACTGCCACCCCCGAACCTATTCTCGCCACCACCATCCAGCTTGTCCCCATTGCCAGCGGGCTGTTCAAACCAGTTTACCTCACCCATGCCTTTGACAACCGTCTCTTTGTCGTGGAGCAGCACGGGGTCATCCGCATTATTAGCAATGGCGACCTTTTGGCGCAGCCGTTTTTAGACATACAGGATCGGGTGGGGTCAAATGCGAGTGAACAGGGTCTTCTGAGCGTGGCGTTTCATCCGAGGTATGGGGAAAACGGCCGTTTTTTCCTAAACTACACCAACAACAGCGGCGATACCGTCATTTCCCGTTTCCAGGCAAGCAGCGACCCCAATGCCGCCGACCCCACTAGCGAGCAAATCTTGCTCACGCTGCCCCAGCCTTTCCCCAACCACAACGGCGGGCAAATCCAGTTTGGCTCCGACGGCTACCTCTACATTGGCATGGGCGACGGCGGCGCGGCCAATGACCCACTAGGAAACGGTCAAAACACCGACACACTATTAGGAGCGCTGCTACGGCTTGACATTGACCACAGCGACGGCAGCTATGCCATTCCCGCCGACAACCCATTTGTTAGCGGCAATGCCCGCAACGAAATTTGGGGATATGGGCTGCGAAATCCGTGGCGCTTTAGCTTCGACCGGCTCACCGGCGACTTGTATCTGGCGGATGTGGGGCAAAACACGTGGGAAGAAGTGAATTTTGTGGCCGCCGGCCGTCCCGGCGGCATCAACTTTGGCTGGAACATTCTCGAAGGAACCCACTGCTTTAGCAGCAGCAACTGCGACCCCGCCGGTCTGGAACAGCCCATCTTTGAATACAACCACAGCGAAGGAGGCTGCTCAATTACAGGCGGCTATGTCTATCGCGGGCAGCAATTCCCGCAGCTTTGGGGCAACTACTTTGTCGGCGACTATTGCAGCGGCAACATTTGGGCTACCGTACCAACAAGCGATGGTACTTTTACCACCCAGCGTGTCCTGGGCAACAGCGGCCTGCTCATCTCCAGCTTTGGCGAAGATGCCGCAGGGGAACTGTATGTGCTGGATCACCAGGGAAAGGTGCTGCAAATTCAGCCGTGAGCGTGTTGCGAAAATTTTTAGGGGGAAAACGGCCGTTTTCCCCCATTCACCCTCGTCAGTCGTCAGTCGTCGGTTAGAAGCAAAACCAACCATCTACCCCGCGCTTCATTCGTTTATTCGTTTTCATTCGTTGCCCCCTCCCCCCTTCACCCCATCATCCATTGTCGTAAGACTTCCCTATCGCTCAAGAGCCTGAACGGCCGTTACCAAATGCGTCACCCGTTCTGACAAAAAGCGAATAATCAGCCGATGCAACACCGAAGCCACCTCTGGTGCTTCCGACTCCATCTGCCGCAGCTTGTCCCGCCCCAGCTTATAAACCACACAATCCGTCTCCGCCACCACCGAAGCCGTCCGCACCTGCCCCATATAATAGCCCATCTCCCCCACCACACGCCCCGCCCCCATCGTCTCCAATCGCATTGGCGGCAGCCCCGACCGTTCCAACTGCGCCGTCACCTGCCCCAATTCCACAAAATACAAATCATCCGGCGCATCGCCCTGGTGCATCAAATACGTTCCCGCCGTCACAGATTGCCGCTCCAAATAGGGCAACAGGTCTGCCAAACGAGGTTCATCAGGCAGCATCAGCCGCAGTTGTCCCACCAGCGTCGTTGCTTCCTCCACCTGTACCAACGCCAACAGATCATTCTCACACCACTCCAGCCCCGAATCCAAATCCCGAAAATATTGCACCACCCCATCAGCCGCCAAGCCGCCACGCGCCATCTGCGTCTGAATCGCCGCCGTCGCATGGGTAATAACTACCATCGCCTCATGCGTCTCTGCAACTTGCCGCAGCCGCCCCAGGCTCCGCATCCCGGTTGAATCCAGCCCCGTCACCCGCGTCATATCCAACACAACATACCGCACCTGTTGCTGCTGCAGCCGCTCCCGCATCTGGTTCAACAACTTTTCGGCGGTGCCAAAAAAGATGAACCCCTGCAACCGCAAAATATACAGTCGCTCCCCATGCAGCCGTAAATGCTGCCGCTCCCCTTGGCTGCGCGTCACCCGGCTCACCATTTGCTGCCCGGTCAACTCATGGCGCACCACCTCGGTGCGGCTGTAGGCCACAACAAACATGACAATGGCCGCCACCACCCCAATTGCCACACCGGGCAAGAACCCCACAACCGCGATGGTTAGCAAAATAAAAATGACAATGCCATACTCCACATGGGGCAGCCGCTTCCAGGCATCATAGACCCACTCTTTTAAGAAATCTAACCCCAGGAAAAACAACACGCCACCAGCCACAGCCTTGGGAAACAGCGACAAAGTTCCCGCCCCCACCACCAATGCCAACAAACAAATAGTTGAAACCAGCACCCCCGCCAAACGGCCCCCCCCCATCTTCACACTCAGCACCGACAGGCTCACAGCCGGATACCCTATCAGCCCCCCCAACAAGCCAGACCCCAAACTACCAATGCCGGCCGCTTTCATCTCCCGATTCAAATCTATATCCACGTTGGTAGCGGCTTCCAACCCACTTACATTCAACAGCAGTGCCACCGTACTCAACACGGCCAGCAGCATTAAATTGGGCAACTGGGCAATGATGGCCGACCATGATACCTGCGATAGATGCAGCCAAATGAGAGGAGGCCATAGATTGGCATCAGAAAAAGGCCCTAGCAGCCACCCCCCAGTCTGCAATTCAGCCAGCGTTGTCCCGCCTAACCATGCCACCAAATAAAACAAAATAATCTCGGCGATAATAGTCCCCGGCAGTACCAGAAAATGGCTAAACCGATTGACGTTGAACATCAGCAAAAAGGCAAAGAGAACACCGGGCACCCAGCGGAGCAGCATGTCTGGCTGTCCCAAGACGGCTACCTGCTGCCAACTGTTTATGGGCAGGTCAGTCATCAGCCCCACCGACCCTATTGCCAACAGCCACCCTGTTCCGGCCAAAAACCCACCCAGAACGGAGTATGGCAAGAAACGCACCAAATTGCCCAGCGAAAAATGACCGATCAGGAAGAATACGATGCCGGTGGTGATGGTGGACAAGGCCATCACGGCCACGACTGTGACAAACAAGGACGTGCCCTGTAGCTGTGGTGCCAATGCTTGGGCAATGGCGGCGGCAATGACGGCGATAATGGTGGCGGGAATGTCCTGGTTGAGGCTAAGGGTGCCGGGCAGACTACTGAACAGGGCGGCGCATAGACAGGAAACGGCCGTTCCCAACAACGCCAGCCCCAACCCCTGTGCCGCAAACCCCGACAGCTTGCCAGAAAACACCAGCGCCGACAGTGCCACGGCAAATACCAATTCCAACAAACCAACTACCCCACCCACCACCACATTTGGCACCAACCGCTGCGGCTTCACCTCATCTGCCAACTTCGCTACCGTGGCGTTGATCCAACTCATCTCCGTCATTCTCTCACTCTCCCTGCAAAAACAGTTTCTCTACCCTAACCTGGACAAGCCAAAACCAAAAACGTTACACAGAGGTTCACAGCAGAGAAGCACAGAGAAAAAAGGCGTTGTTTGTCTCGTTTCCTCTGTGAGA
The DNA here is from genome assembly GCA_020432595.1 of Anaerolineales bacterium. The sequence continues at coordinate 5,821 of JAGQGA010000264.1, forward strand.
CTCTTTCTTATCTCTGTGTAACTCTGTGTCACTTCTTGTTTTGTGTACAAAGATTTCATCGTTAAGGTATTAACAACCGCAACGCTTCCTCTAATAAAGCAATATTGTGCGCCTTGGTTTCATTGCGTAACCGTTGGGCAACGGCCGTAAAATATTGATGCCCACGCATAAACGCCAACTGCCCCTCATACCACGCCTTTGACTCAACAACCCGTCCCTCATTCGCCCACTCCTGCCGCAAACAAGCGTTACGAGCCATAAAATCGGGTCGTCCCAACAAATCCAGGTCAGCATCGGCCAAAACCTCTTCCAGCAGCGAACGGGGCGACTGCGGCATTCGCGTTGCCAAAATCAGCCCCATCACCGTCTCAATTTGGCGCGAAGAAAAACCAAGCTTCGGTAGCAACTGCGCCACAATTCGCGCTCCCACGATTTCGTGGTTCGCCACATCCTCGATGAACCCTAAATCATGAAACGCCGCCGCCACCTGCAACAACGCCACCTCTTCCTCGTCAAACCCCAGCTCCCGCGCCAGACGAACGGCCGATATCATGACATCATCCTGCGTATGCCACAAATTGTGATAGGTTAAGTCAGGCGATAGCTCATTTGCCAATCGGGCAAGCGCATACGCTATTGCCTCTTCATATTTTGGTTGTTCCATAACACATTGTAGCCACCCCCTACCCGCAAACAATATACAGTTAATTGTCCAATTCAACCAATAATTGGCGCACTTGCTGCCAATCAAAAGCCGCCTCCTGGCGGGCAAACACCGCTTCGGCCGCCAACAGCAGCCGTCGGGCTTCAGCCCCTTGCCGCTGCTGCACATACAAACGCGCCAGCGCCAGTTGGGTTTTTGCCAGCTCATAGGCATCATTGGCGGCCGTCAAAAGGCGTTGGCTCTGTTCAAAATGATGATGCGCTACCTCTTCTTGTTGCTGCCACAGGGCAATTTGCCCCATAATTCGTAGGGTGTGGCCTTCTTCACGGGGCATTTCCAGTTCACGCGCCAATTGTAAGGAACGGTCGCCATAGGAAACGGCCGTTTCCCACACCCCACGCCGCCCATACAACTCCGCAAACAGCCGATATAGCTCCGGCAAAAAATCCTGAATCTGCACCTGGGCAAAACAACTTTCCGCCGTCACCAGCACCTCCTCCGCCTCTGTCAGCGCCCCCTGCTGAATCAACACATTCCCCCGGTTCAAATGCAGTGCCCCCAGCACCCATAGCGACCCCTGAATCTGCTCCATCTGCCGCACCGCCCGCTGATAATACCCCAACGCCGCCTCCCAACGCCCCTGCTTCAGCGCAATGCCCCCCAAGTTGTTATTCACCAACACCTGGCTGTAGACATGCCCCATCTGCACAAACAAATCCAGCGACTGCCGGTAATGGCGATCTGCCAACGGCAGTTCCCCCCGCGCAAAATACCCGTTGGCAATCAAATTGTGGGACGTTGCCTGCCCATGCACATTCCCAAGCTGCTCATACGCGGCCAACGACTGCTGGAAAAGACC
>JAGQGA010000265.1 GCA_020432595.1 Anaerolineales bacterium
AGGGTGAGGCTGTGCCAACGGTTGCCAGCGTCCCGCGTGAGGGGGAAGCAGTGGCAGAATTGCGGGCGGCTCCGGCCGAAACGGCCGTTCCTGCCGAAGGCCAGCTTACCCAAAGCACCGAAGCCTATGCCGCCACCGTGGAAGCTCCGCAAGCAGCGGAAACGGCCGTTAACCCAGAACCCACCCTATCCCCTCTGCGCGGCCTGCAAATCGGCCTCGCTCTCACCTTTGTCATCCTGCTCATTCTCACGCTGCTGGTGCGGCAGCGGGTTCGGTAAACAGTAAGCAGTAACCGGTAATCGGTAATCAGTGACCTATACTGATTACCGATTCCTGTTTACCGATTACTTTCTGCATGACCACAGCCCCCAACCACATCCAATTTTGCGTTCGCTGCGGTGCGCCGATGGCGACGCGGCGGGTGGGCGACCGACCGCGCCGAGCGTGTACGGCGTGCGATTATGTGCATTTTACCGACCCCAAGGTGGGGGTGGGGGTGTTTGTGCTGGACGAGGCGGGGCGGGTGCTGCTGGTGCGACGGGTGATGAACCCGGAGCGGGGCAAGTGGAGTATTCCGGCTGGTTTTTTGGACCAGGGGGAGGATCCAGCAGAAACGGCCGTTCGTGAAGCCTACGAAGAAACCGGCCTTGAGGTTGTCATTGACGGCCTAGTAGACGTTTACCACAACCCGCCCAGCGAAGGGGGTGCGTCCATCTTCATTCTCTACCGCGCCCACGCGGTGGGCGGCACGCTGCAAGCCGGGGACGATGCCGACGGCGTGGGCTTTTTTGCCCGTGACCAACTGCCCGAACTGGCTTTCATCAGCACGCGAGACAGCATTCAGCGGCTTTGGCCGCCTACCGCCACCGCTTAAACGAGACCATCGGCTAACCGGACCGAAAAACCAGGTAGCAATACAGAGGTAACGGCATCCTCTTTGCCAAACACGCCATGCACCTCATAATGCGTGCCAGCCAGCGTCAGAACTGTGATCTTGTCGCTGCGAGGGTCAACAATCCAATATTCAGCAATGCCCGCTTGGGCATATTCGTGCCGCTTAATTTCCAAATCACGGTTGGGATCATCGGGGCTAATCACTTCAATGGCGAGATCAATTTGCTGAAACCATTGCTCCGTATGGTGGGGTAGGTTGGCGTGGGAGACGAAAAACACGTCGGGTTCACAAATCTTGTTTTCCCATAGCTCAACCTTGGTGGGAGCAAAAAAGACTTCGCCCAGATTGTGCTGCTGCACATACATAAACAACCAGTGGAATAGGGCGCGGACAAGGCGTTGGTGTTGAATCGAGGGCATGGGTAAAATTTCAATGGCACCGTTTGAGAATTCAATCAGATGGTTGGTGCTAGCATCCAGCGTTACGTAATGGTCAAGTGACCAATATCCCTGAGGAGGGAAAAGTTTGACAATTTCCCAAACGGGTTCAGCGGTTATCGTTTTGGGCATCATCATTGTATTGTACCGGCATTTTGGGAGATTGGAGATTAGGGATTGGAGATTGGTCAATCTCTAATCTCCAATCCCCTCTTCACAAATATGCCTACACGTCTTCCCATTCAGTCGCATTGGGCCAATCAATGACGGCGTGGCGCTGGACGACCAGCAAACGGCCGTTTTCCTGTTGCAACCCGGTACTACTCAAATCCCACCAGGCAACCGTGCCGGTAAGCGTTTGGCCGGAACGCAACCGTAATTCAACCGGGGTTTTGTTCCGCATCGCTTCAGCCAAATAAAAAGTGAGGAATTTGCGCGGACGAGCATTGTGCCATTGGAACTCTTCTAGGGGACGGCTGTAATAATCTGCTAGCTTGGCAACCAACGCTTCGTCCCGCACGGGGCGATACCCCGTTTCGGCCCCCATGATCCCGCTTTCCAACCCAAGTGCTTTGTAAATGGCATCGGGATGCTCGCCACCATTGAACGCCCGCAAATAACGCAAATGATCTGACAGGCTCATGCTTCCTCCACGACGTAATATGCCAACGCCAGTTTGTTCAGCACCATTTCCTGCCCATCACGCTGGCGAATGGCGATATTGTAGGGTGAAAAGCCAATAATTTGCCCGCTAAACACCTTGTCGTTAATGAGCGTAAAGGTAACAGTCTCCTGCCCGTCCAACCGTGCTTGCAGGTAGTTATGCTCAAACTCATCCACGCTTTCAGGCAAGTGGGCGCGTTTGCGACGGGTATCGGGTGGACGCGGGCTTAATTCAGGTTTTCGATCTTTCCAAAGCTGCATATAACGGCCGTTTAGCCCCCGCGCCTCATCATAAGAAAGCTCCTCCAGTGGTTTGCCTAGTTCAGCAATAACGGCCGTTTCCTCCACCCCCAACTTCGCCCACAACATCCGCATATATTCCAACTGCCCAGGCCGCACCGAACCAGGCTCCTGTTCTTGTTCCAAACGCTTTGCTTTGCCCCACCGCTTCTTTTTCGGCTTGGGTATGGGCTGGTCTCCTTTCTCCTCGGCGACAACCTTCTCTGGCGGGGTGGCAGCCGGTTTAGCGGGCGGCGGCTCCGCTGGCTTTGTTTTCGTGGGTGGATCAGATTGGATTTTGATGTCGTTGGCATTGACATACAGTGCCTTTGCCAACCGTTCCAAATCCGACAAGCGTACCGGCTCACCTTTTTCATAAGCATACAAATTGGCTGGTTTAATACCCGCCTTGTTTGCCAACTGCTTCACCGTCATCCCCCGCCGCTTCCGCAGTTCCCATAAATCTTCTGCCATTTCGTTCCTGCCTCTTGTCTATACTGAATGTTATATAACCGCATTCAGCATCTATTAAAGCATAGCGGCTACAAATTTTCAAAACGGCCGTTTTTCCTGCTACAATTCCCCACATGCAAACCCTCTACAGTTGGAACGTCAACGGGCTGCGGGCAGCCCAACGCAAAGGCTTTCTCGATTGGCTCCACGCCACTCAGCCCGATATTTTGTCCGTGCAAGAAACCAAGTGCCACCCCGACCAGCTAGATGATGCCCTCCGGCAGCCAGATGGCTACCACACCTACTGGGCTAGCGCCGAGAAAAAAGGGTACAGTGGCGTGGCCCTCTACAGCAAAACCGAGCCGCTTTCGGTGCAAATCGGGCTGGGCGTGGCCGATTATGACCGCGAGGGGCGTACCATCGTGGCCGAATACCCCGATTTTGTTTTCATTGGTGCTTACTTTCCCAATGGTGGCCGCGACCACAGCCGCGTGCCGTTTAAGATGGCGTACAAAGCCGACTTTCTCGCCTTTTGTAACGACCTGCGAACGGCCGGAAAAGCCGTCATCTTTTGTGGCGATGTCAACACCTCTCACTGTGACATGGATTTAGCCCGCCCGCGCCAAAACCAAAAAACCACCGGCTTCCTGCCCGAAGAGCGCGTCTGGCTCGATGAGGTCGTAACAGTGGGCTATGTAGACAGCTTCCGCCACTTTTACCCCGAACAAACCGGAGCCTATAGCTGGTGGTCTAACATTGGTCAAGCCCGCAGCCGCAATGTCGGCTGGCGGCTCGACTATTTTTTTGTCAGCGACGATTTAACCAACCACCTGCACACGGCGGCCATTCACCCTGATGTGCTGGGGTCAGATCATTGTCCGGTTTCGCTGGTGCTGAACAAGTAACAAGTGGCAGGTAGCAGGTGGCAAGTCTTGTTTGCAGGCAAGACTTGCCACCTGTTACCTGTTACCTGCCTACCCAAATGGTAAACAGAAAACAAGAAATTCTCTGGCTAACGCTTATCTTGCTGGCGGCGGCAGTGGCGCGGCTGGGCTGGCCGGGACTGACTGAGTTCAAGGCCGATGAGGCGCGGCTGCTGGCGTTGTCGCTGGAGATGGCAAACGGTGGCGGGCTGGCACTGCGCGGCATCAGCAGTTCGGTGGGTTTTCCCAACTTTCCCATGAGCGTCTGGCTCTATGCGATACCATCGCTGCTGACCAGCCATCCCTATGCGGCGACGTTGTTTACGGGGGTGCTGAGTACGCTGGCGGTATGGGGCTGTTACTGGCTGGTGCAGCGGTATTGGGGAACCAGGGCGGGGCTGCTGGTGGCGCTGCTGCTGGCACTGAACCCGTGGGCGATTTTGTATTCGCGCAAAATTTGGGCGCAAAATTTGCTGCCGCTGTTTGTGGTGGGGTGGGCCATTAGCGGGGTGCTGGCGTTTGTGGAGGGGCGGCGGCGCTGGCTGTGGCTTCATTTGCTGCTGCTGGCGGTGGCGGTGGAGATTCATTTGGCGGCGGTGGCGTTGGTGCTGCCAACGGCCGTTTATCTCATCTATTTTCGCCGCCGCATTCATTGGCAAGATGTGGTCATTGGTGGGGCGTTGGGGTTGTTAACGGCCGTTCCCTTCCTCATCTACCTGTGGCAGAGTGGCGTGGGGAGTGGGGCGTTGGGGGTGGGGCGTGACGTGGCAAGCAGTGGTGAGGAGGGGCTGGTGGCTTTGCATTATATGTGGCTGCTGGCAACAGGGCGGGAGATTTATTCGCTGGCGGGGCCAGAGGCGTTTCCTACGTTTGTGGCTAAAATTCCCGATGTGGGCAGCATTCATCTGCTGTGGACGATTTTTCTGCTGCTGGGGCTGGTGGCGTTGGTCAAGCCGATTCGGGAGCGTGAAACCACTGCAAGCGGTGGGGCAACGCCACGCAGTGAGGTAAGCCTGATGTTGCTGCTGTGGCTGCTGCTGCCGCCGCTCTTTTTTGTCTTTTGGCGGCGTTCCCCCATTTTTACCCATTACTTCATCAGCCAACTGCCTGTGCTGGCAATGGTGATGGGGATTGGGGTGGGGTGGCTGTTGAAAAAAAGCTGGGTGCAGGCGGGGACAAAAACGGCCGTTATTGCCGCCGTTGTCGTCACATCCCTAGTGCAGCTTTATGTGTGGCTGACGCTGCTCTTTTTTGTGGGCGGCAACACCACCCCCGGCGGCTTTGGCGTGCCGCTGGCGCGGCAGTTGGCAGCGGTGGACGCAGCCAAAGCGATGATGGCGCAAAAGGGAGCCAGCGAGGTGCTGGTGGCGGGGGTCGGTGAATCGCCCCGGCTGCATGAGTTTCCGGCGGTGTATGACGCGCTGCTGTGGGGGGTGGCACACCGCTTTGTGGATGTTACCCAGTCGGCACTGTTTCCGGCACAAACGACCGTTGTTCTCCACGATGGCACCATAGACAGCCTGTATCTGGCACAGGCGCAAACGGCGGAAACGATTCCGCTGCGGGACGGGGAGCCGCCGCTGCGGGTGCTGCTGCTACCGGGCGGCAGTGCGCCTGCGCCTGAGGTGGCAATGGAACCGGTGCCGATTTGGACAAATTGGGTGAGTTTGGCGGGGTACAGTGGGCCGGAAGTGGATCGTGGGGGAGAAACGGCCGTTTGGCAGCTTTATTGGCACACCGGAGCCAACCCCGACCCAGCCGACTATCACTTCTTCAACCATTTGCTCGACGGCAGCGGCGAGCGGGTGGCGCAGGCTGATGGGGTGCTCTTTGCCCCTAGCCAGTGGCACGAAGGGGATGTGGTGGTGAGCCGCTTTGAGCTTCCCTGGTCGCCCGCCCCCACGCCGCTGCTAACGATGCGCGTGGGCATCTATCGCTACCCGTCGCTGGAAAATGTGCCGGTTTTTGACGTGGCCGGGAATGTGGGGGGGGATGCGGTGGAGTTGGTAATCAGTAATCGGTAATCGGTCTGTACTGATAACTGATAACTGTTTACTGATTACTAAACCCGCCTTAAATTCAGTGTGCAACCTGTTCATTTTCACTTGCTATGAATTAAACAGAAATTATATAATTCCTAAAAAGAAATAGATCGCACCTAATCTGATGGTTATCAAACGTTGCTCTATTTCATCTTAGCTTGCAACAACATTTATCAATCTGAACACAATGAAAAGGAAAGCGTATTAAGATGAGTGAAATTATAACGATTGCCATTGGTCAATGTGGTATTCAAATGGCCCAAAAATTTTGGGAACTGATATCCCATGAACACGGAATATCAGATTGTACCTATATGGGTACACATGAATTCCAACGAGAACGCCTCAATGTCTTTTACCGACAAGCTTCAGCAGGCTATATTCCCAGGGCGATTTTTGTTGATTTAGATGCCAGCACCGGTGACAGGCTACGAGCCAGTCTGTTTTATACTACATCAGGCCTTAATTATGAAAACCTGATCGTTGGCACACAAGGCACTAACAGAAACTGGGCCAAAGGACATTATACCGATGGAGCCGAGCTAATTGACCGCGTACTTCACACAGTTCGTAAAGAGGCCGCGAAAGCCGACGATCCAAGCTTTCTCATTTTTCATGCACTTGGCGGTGGTACAGGAGGGGGGTTCGGTGGGCTTCTCATCAATAGGCTCAGGGAGACGTTTGAGGATAGTATAATAGCAACCGTTTCCGTTTTCCCCTCTTCCTTGGAGTCGAATCACTCCCATGAGCCATATAATCCAGTTCTGTCCATGCAATCACTAATCGAGAATGCAGACCTAACTTTTTGCATTGACAACCAAGCACTTTACAACATTTGCGTTCGGCTCTTGGGCCTTAGGAACCCAACGAATGCTGATTTGAATCACCTTATTGCACGAGCGGTGAGCAGTATGACGGCTCCGTTAAGATTTTCCGGCTCGAACAACAATTTAAGTACGCTGAGGCAGATGGTCAACAGCTTAGTCCCATATTCACGGCTACATTTCTTGACACCAGCCCTTACGCCACTTTTGAATAGCGCATCCCATTCTCTAACCGTCGCCCAGCTAAATGGGGACATGTTTGATACCACGAAATACCTGGTAGATGTAAAACTTGATGACAACCAATATTTGTCGGCGGCAGCATTGTATCGTGGTCAACTGTCACTTAGCGAGATTGAGCAACAACTCCCCAAAACAGTAGACATCTCACGGGTCGGTGTCTTCGCCAGCCCCCTTCCAGATACCAAAACGTCTGCATTACTCCTCGCTAACACCACTGCAATTCTAAGCTTGTTTGGGCGTATTTTGCATCAATTTAGCACACTGTTTAGCCGGATGGCATATTTGCATTTGTATATGGGTGAGGGGATGGACCAAATGGAGTTCACTGAAGCTGAGTCGAATCTCAGTGATTTGATTGGTGAATACCGATACTATGGACAGACGATAGATGACGTTGAAGCGTAGAGAGCTTTTAGGCGTTTAGAGGATTGATTGTACGTGGTGCGTGGTGTTAGGGAATTTTTTCTACACACTACGTCCCACGTCCCCAATTTGCCAACATGAAATGCGGTGGGGAGTCTCCTTATCCATGCAGCATACAATTCCCTTGGTCACGATAGTGTCTGAACG
>JAGQGA010000266.1 GCA_020432595.1 Anaerolineales bacterium
GCCGGCCGGGTGGCGCTGCTACTGTTTGGGTTAGCGGCAATTTGGTTGTTATGGCGAGGGCTAAACGGCCGTTCGCCCCTCCCCGCCACCGCCGACATCTTCCTCGCCTACACCCTCCAGGCACTCAACTTTCGCATCTGGTACACTACCTGGCCCTTTCCCTTTCTCATCCTCGATGCCGCCCAACACCCCACTCCCACCAACCGCTACAGGCTGCGCGTCGGCTTTTGGCTGCTGCTCACCGCCCAGCTATCCGTCCTCATTCACAGCCACCTCCGGCTTGATGTGCTTGGCGGCAGCCATCTGTGGGGGCACCTCATCGCCATTCCCTTCACCTTCCTGCTACCATTCGCCCTGGCTCGCCAGCCAAAAGCCCACGCCAAGCCGCAAAGACGCAAAGAAAGTACCGAATCTTAGATTCTGTTGACTTTTCAGAATTTGAACCGCAAAGTATGCAGAGGGCGCAGAGAAAGAAAAGAAATCTCTGCGATCTTTGCGCCCTCTGCGGTGAAATCTGCTTCTTTTTGCCCAATGTCAACAGAACCTAGCCGGCTTCGCCCAAAATTCAGCAGCAAATGATTCACATACACCTATTCTCAATTCCCCATTCTCCATTCCCAATTCCCACCCCCCGTGCTATAACAGACCCCATGAAACGACCTGATGAACTACGCGAAAACAGATGGCAAGTGGCACCGCCAGCCCCTGCCCCAGCGAACCAAACCCTGGTAGCCGTCCACCCCATCCTGCGGCAAATTCTTTACAATCGCGGCCTTGCCGATGCCGCCCACATTCAAGCCTTTTTGGAAGGCCACTACCTACCCAGTACCGACCCCTTTTTGCTGCTGGACATGGACAAAGCCGTTGCCCGCATCCAACAGGCTATCGAGCAAGACGAAACCATTGTCGTCTATGGCGATTTTGATGCCGACGGCGTAACCTCCACGGTGCTGTTAACCGAAGCACTCCGCAAGCTGGGGGTAGACCGCCGCAAAGCCCAGCCCTACATCCCTGACCGCGTTGATGAAGGGTATGGCCTCAATGTGGAAGCACTTAGCAAAATCCGCGAGGAAATTGGCGCGACACTGTGTATCACCGTGGACTGCGGCATTCGCTCGGTAAACGAAGTGGCGCACGCCATGGGCATTGGGCTAGACATGATTGTGACCGACCACCACAGCCTAGGGCCTGAACTGCCTCCGGCACTGGCCGTGATTAACCCCAAACGGCCGTTATCTCCCTACCCCGAAATCATGCTGGCAGGCGTTGGCATCGCCTTTAAGCTCGCCCAGGCGCTGCGCCAGGCCATGCCCGACCGCGCCACTTATCAAGACGAAGAACTGCTCGACCTCGTTGCCATTGGCACCGTGGCTGACCTGGCTCCGCTGCTAGGGGAAAACCGGCAGTTGGTCACACGTGGGTTAGCTGTACTCAACAAGGCCAAACGCCCCGGCGTACGCGCCTTGGCGCAGGTGTCGGGCGTCACCATCGGCAGCCTGACCGCCGAATCCATTGGCTTTGGGCTGGGGCCGCGCATCAACGCCGCCGGCCGTCTAACCCATGCCTATGATGCCGCCAAACTGCTGGCCGTCAACAACGACCTCGACGCTCGCCGTCTGGCGCATGAACTCAACGAACTCAACAAACAGCGTCGTCAGCTAACGGCCGATTTGGGGCAAAAAGCCGAGGGGATGGTCAACCCCGATGCCCCCATCCTCATTGCCGCCGACGACAGCTTTCTTTCGGGCGTGGTGGGGCTGGTTGCCAGCCGCCTGGCCGAGAAAAATTATCGGCCGGCCATCATCATTGAAAAAGGCGAGAGAGAAAGCCGAGGTTCCTGCCGTTCGATTCCCGAATTTCACATTACCGAAGCACTCGATGAGCTAACCAAGCTGCTAGTACGCCACGGCGGCCACGCTCAGGCCGCTGGGTTCACTGTCCGCAACAAGGATTTGCCCACTTTTATTGAGCGCATGGAAGCTCTGGCAACCGCCCGCCTGGCCGACCAGGATTTACGCCCTACGCTAACGGCCGATGTGGAAATTGGGCTGCGGCACATTGACTGGGCACTGTATGAAAGTTTGCAGGCACTTGAGCCAACTGGCTACGCAAACCCTGCCCCGGTATTTCTCAGCCGCTTTGTGGAGGTGATTAGCCACCGCACCGTTGGCCACGACAACGCCCATCTGCAACTGCGGCTGATGGACGGGGGACAGCAAGATCGCGCCCCGCAAATTTTTGCCGCCATTGCTTTCCGCCAGGGAAGCTGGGCCACGGCCTTGCCGCGCTACATTGACATTATCTATTCGATTGGGGTAAATGAGTGGCGCGGGCAAAAAAGTTTGCAGTTGATGGTGCAGGATATTCGGCCAGCCGAAATGCCGCTATTTGCCACGTAATCGGAATCGTAAGTCTGCTGTGCTATGGTTTGCACCGACTTTTCGTGGGGACAACGAAACAATCAATCTTTGCACCGAACTGTGGCAAATGAGCCGCAAAACGGCCGTTTTCCCCGTCTATCGGTGCCACCTTCAGGAGAATCATCATGAAAGTATTAGTAACAGGAGCCGCCGGGTTTATTGGCAGCCACGTCGCCGGGCAATTGCTGGCGCGGGGTGATGAGGTCATAGGGCTTGACAATTTCAACGACTACTATGACCCAGCGCGAAAACGCGCCAATGAAGCCCGGCTATCGGCTCATCCCAACTTCCGCATGGTAGAGGAAGACATTCGCAACCGGGAGCGGATGTTCCAGCTTTTTGCTGACGAACGGTTTGATGCCGTGGCGCATTTGGCGGCCATGGCCGGGGTACGTAACGCTGTGAAATATCCAGCACTGTACGTGGAAGTGGATTTGAACGGCACGCAGCATTTGATGGATGCAGCCCTGGCGGCGGGTGGGCTAGGCAATTTTGTCTTTGCCTCCACCTCATCGGTCTATGGCAACACCAAGCAAATTCCGTTTGTTGAAACCGACCCCTGCGACCGTCCCCTACAGCCGTATGCGGCGGCGAAGCGGGCGGCAGAGATGTTGGGCTACAGCTATCATCATTTGTTTGACATGAATTTCACCGTCGTGCGTTTCTTCACCGTCTATGGGCCAAACGGCCGTCCCGACATGATGGCCTATTTGCTGGCTGAAAGCGTGAGCAACGGGCTGCAAATTCCGCTTTACGATGGCGGCAACATGTACCGCGACTGGACCTTTGTGGATGATATTGCCGATGGCGTGGTGCGGGCCATAGATCGGCCATTGGGGTATGAAATTATCAACCTGGGACGGGGCGAACCGACCCTGCTAAAAGATTTTGTAGAAATGATTGAGACATTGGGCGGGCGGAAAGCCAATGTCATTCACAAGCCCAAGCTGGCAGCCGATTTTTCCCGCAACGAGGCCGACATCAGCAAAGCGCGGCGGCTGTTGGGCTACAACCCCCAGGTTTCGGTACCAGAAGGGGTGCGCCGCTTTTGGGAGTGGTATGTTCGCAAAGATGAATAGGTAGACACGCAAAATTTTGCGTCTACACGTCAGAAAGAGGGGAGCGTGGCTCCCCTCTTTTTTGTTGCCACCCCCATTATGGTATAATCAGGCAAAATTTGGTTTACCTCCCGACGTATCAGGTAACAATGTTGTAGGGTTTATGCGATTCGTGATTGTCTCTGAAAAATTGTGCTGCCATTTTGTGGCGGCTGTGTTCTCCCCCAAAAATCAGTTTGTAAAACAACCATTTGGAGTGCTGCCATGAAGCTGCCTCCATTTGAACTTGTGACCAGTGCCGAAAGTTTGGCACTCTGTTTGGCAGCACTGCATGGCGAGCCGCTCTTGGCAATTGACCTGGAGGCCAACAGCATGTTTGCCTACCGCGAACGTGTTTGCCTGATTCAAATTTCGACGCCGACGCAGGATTTTATTATTGACCCGGTGGAGCCGCTGGATTTGGAGCCACTGGGGCACATTTTAGCTAACCCAGCAGTGCAGAAAGTGTTTCACGCTGCTGAGTATGATTTGATTTTGCTGAAGCGGGAGTATGATTGGGAACTTCATAACCTGTTTGACACCATGTGGGCCAGCCGCATTTTGGGGTATCAGCGGTATGGGCTGGCGAATATGTTGGAACAGCTTTATGGGGTCAAGTTAGATAAGCGGTTTCAGAAGTCGGATTGGTGCAAACGGCCGTTAACCCCTGCCCAACTCCAATACGCCCAGCTTGACACCCATTACCTGCTGCAACTGCGCCATGATCTGCACCAGCAGCTTGCCCAGGCTGGGCTTCTGGAAGAAGCGGCCGAAACCTTTACCCAGCAATCCCGCATTGAGCTAAATGACCAGCCGTTTGACCCCGACAACTTTTGGAACCTGCACGGTGCCCGTGACCTGACGCGCCGCCAGCAAGCGATATTGAAAGAGTTGTTTGTCTACCGGGAGCAGGTGGCACAGCGTACCAACTTGCCATTGTTCAAGGTGCTGTCTGACCGCACGCTGGTAGAACTGGCGCAACTAGCCCCTAACGGGCTGGCGCAGCTAAGCGGCGTACATGGCATGAGCAATGGGCAAATTCGCCGTCGGGGTGCCAAAATTTTGCAGGCGGTGCAGCGCGGCCAAGTGGCACCTTTACCCACCCGCCCACGCCACAACCACAAACGAACACCGGATGCGGTGCTGAATCGGTATGAAAAGCTACACAATTGGCGTAAGGAAACGGCCGTTTCTCGCGGTGTCGAATCCGATGTCATTCTTAGTCGGCAGGCACTCTGGGACATTGCCGGTGGCAACCCCAGCAACATAACCGCCCTGTCCAAAATCAAATCCATTGGCGAATGGCGCTGCCAAACGTATGGCGAAGAAATTCTGGCAGTGTTGCAGCAGCTTCGCAGCCAGTAAAGGTCAATTGGGAGCTTGGAGAATAGAGATTGGAGACAAAAGGCTCCCAGTCTCACCAAAACAATATGTCTGATTTTCTGCAACAATTAGAAGCGATTTTGCAAGATCGCAAAGCCAACCCTTCACCTAATTCATACACTACCCAGCTTTTAACACAAGGTGAGGATGAAATTGTCAAAAAAATTGGAGAAGAAGCGGTGGAGGTCGTTGTCGCGGTAAAAGGGCAAGGACACCAGCGGGTTATTGAGGAATCGGCTGACCTTGTTTACCATTTGCTAGTGCTGCTGGTACAGCAAGGGCTTAGCTGGAGCGATATTTTAGCCGAATTGGAACGGCGGCATAAACGGTAACGGGTTTCAGAAGGCGAATCTCTAATTCTTGCCCATTTTGGCAGCAGGCTAAAAAGAAAAGCGGCGTGAGGATTTGGGTGGCGCGTCAAGAACGGCCGTTAAGGCCACCGCCTTGGCCATACCCTCCTCATCCCCCAGCTTTTCATAGCGCACCTGGGCACGGCGAGCAAAAATACGAGCTTGGTCAATTTTTTCTTGCAGCAGCAGCAGTTCCGCCATTTTGAACTGGGTGTGGGCAACGGCCGTTTCCGACCCGCTCTCCTCCGCCAGCTTCAACGCCTTATCCAACGGCCGGCTTAGCGTCCAACGCCAGCCCGTGTGCTGGTTAGCAACCGCTAAATTTGCCAGCGCCACCGCCTCTGCCCCCTCATCCCCTTGCACCTGCGCCAATTCCAGTGCTGCCTTGTAAAACTCAGCCGCATCCTTATATGCATCCAGCACCATTTGCACATCCCCCTGCCGATTTAGCCCATCTCCAGCTACCCGCCAATCGGCCACGGCCACGGCTCGCTCCTGCAACTGTTGGTAATAACGCAGTGCCGACGCAGGTTGGCTACGCCGCATCTCCAGCCGCCCCAGTTGGCGCAGCATCATCAACTCGCTGGCTGTATCACCAGCCTTCTGTGATAAAGCGAGATGGCGTTCAAAATAACGCTGAGTGCGCTCGGTGTCGCCCCACTTTTCATAGGCCACCCCCATTTTAAACAAAGCCCGCTGAACGGCCGTTCGTTCCCCCGCCGCCTCCGCCAGCATCAGTGCCTCCTTTTGCACGTTCGCCGCTTGTACCACATCGCCCCACGCTAAATACGCATCCCCCAGCCGATCCGTCGCCGCCAAAATCTGGTCGCCATCCTTTAACATCTGAAAAGCCAGCAGCGCCGCTTCATACTGCTCAATCGCCTCCTGTCCCTTCCCCTGCGCCAAATAAAGCTCACCCAAAACCAGCCGATCATGCGCTTCTTGCCGCACATCATGGCTCTCCTCAGCAATTTGCAGCGCACTTTGATAGGCATCAATTGCTCGCTGCCCATGCCCCGCCTGCTGATAAAGCTGCCCCATATGGCGCAGCACCTCCCCCTCCGTTATCCGATCAGCCGTTTTGCGCGACATCTCCAACGCCTTGGCAAGTAGCGTTGCCGCCTTTTTGTGTTCTCGATTATCTACATACAGTCGCCCCATGCTGGTCATAATTTTCCGCATTCGGCCCTGGTCTTGAATAGCGCGAGCAATATCTAGCGACTGTTTATAATATTGGGTGGCAGGTTCAGCCTGACTCAACCGCCGATAGGCATCGCCTAACGCCCCCAATGCCGCCGCCTCTTTAGCCTGGTCGCCAAGCTGCCGGGCAAGCTGAAGCTGCCGTTGATGAAATTCAATGCCACGCTCAACGTCGCCCTTCTGCTGGTAAACGCTACCCAGATTGCCCAGTGCCCGCGTCATTTCGGGCACGTTGTCGCTTTCACGCGACAATTGCAAATGCTCACGATGAAATTCAATGGCGCGTTCATAATACCCTTGCATGGCATAGGCAGTTCCCAAATTGCCCAGCGCAGCTCCCTCTAATAACTTGTCGGCCTGCTGCCGCCCCATCCAAACGGCTTGCTCAAAGTAGATAATGGCGACGGCTGGTTTGCCAATGTCGAGGTAAGACAAGCCCATCGTGTTGTAGGAGCGACCCATTGCCAGTTGGGTGGCGGGGGTGATGGCAACGGCCGTTTCTTCCACCGGTGCCTCGCCAAACAGGGGACGATAAACGGCCGTTAAGGACTCCTCCACCTGCTGCCACGTGCGATACCGCTGCTCACGCTCCGTCGCCATGCAGCGACTAAGAAAGATAATCACATCGCGGGGGGTGTTCGACGGCGGCGGTGCAACCCGCCCCGACAGGTGAATCGCCCGCACCCCCTCCACCGAATCGGCCATGGCGGCAAAGCGCCCCGACAGCATTTCATACAAAATGCAGCCCAGGGCATAAATGTCAGCCCGTTCATCCAGCGGCTGCCGCGCCCACTGCTCCGGCGACATATACAGCGGGGTTCCAGCAATGCCATGCGTCAGGCGCGTCCGCACAAAGCTGCGCGGCG
>JAGQGA010000267.1 GCA_020432595.1 Anaerolineales bacterium
AGTTGCGAGTGGTTAGTCAGAAAAGAGATTCTTTACCAGCCACCAGCCACTAACCGCCAGCCATTTGCGGTTTATCCGCGTTAGGGAGGTAATAAAACATGATACTCATTGTTGGTGCAACTGGAATGCTGGGTGGGATGATTGCCCACCAGTTGTTAGCACAAGGTAAAGCGGTTCGGGTGCTTTTGCGCCACAATTCGCCAGCGGCGACGATGGCGGCGCAGGGCATGGCAACCGATCCGCAGTCGCTGCTTGCGGCGGGGGCAGAAGCCGTCTATGGAGATTTGAAGGATAGAGCATCGCTGGATGCAGCTTGTACAGGGGTAGAGACGGTCATCACGACGGCCAATGCAGCACTGCGCGGGGGTGAGGATACGTTTGAAACGGTGGATCGGCAGGGAACACAGCATTTGATTGATGCGGCCAAGGCGCAAGGGGTGCAACAGTTTATCTACATGTCGGCCAACGGCAGTGACCCGCAGCACCCGCACCCGCTGTTTAGCGCCAAGGGAGCCTGCGAAGCGTATCTGCAAGCGAGTGGCTTGACCTACACCATTCTAAAGCCAGGTGTGTTTATGGAGGTGTGGGTTGGCATGGTGATTGGGATGCCGCTACAGGCGCAGCAGCCGATTACGCTAATAGGCGAGGGGAAAACCAAACATGCGTTTGTGTCGATGGGGGATGTGGCGGCGTATGCGGTAACGGCCGTTAATAACCCCGCCGCCTATAACCAAACCATCTATATCGGTGCCCCAGCATCGTATTCCTGGATGGATGTGGTGCAGGCGGTGGAAACGGCC
Source organism: Anaerolineales bacterium (assembly GCA_020432595.1). The sequence goes on from JAGQGA010000267.1 coordinate 801, forward strand.
GTTGGGCAACCGCTGCCCGTCAACTTCGTGGCACCTGGGGCACCCGTGCCGCTGCTGCCACCTGACATGGTTCCGATGATGACGGGGCTGGAAATGGCCGACTCCCATATCGGCATGGAGCAAACGGCGAAAACCTATGGGGTTGAGCCAACACCGTTGGCAACGTTTGTCCAACGGTTTTTTGGCAACGGCCATCAAGCATAAGTTGGAGGTTTGTGATGAAAGAGAAGGTGAAAGTTGGTAAGAAGAAGAAGGGGAAGAAAACGGCCGTTTCTGAACTCCCCCTGGCCGTGATTGCCCACATGCCGCCGCTGAAAAAGGTGGATGTGCCAAGCTATTTGGAGGAGGTGGATATTGAGGCGCTGGTAGAAGAGGAGGAGAAGAAGGGAGAAACGGCCGTTTAACCCTCCTTCTCCTCCCACTTACCTAAATCGCCTGTTTATCCTCTTCATGCACATCCCGTGCGCCTGTCATAATCGCTACCGCTTCTGACATGCGATAATCTTTGGGGTGAATCACCGCGATGCGCCGCCCTAAACGTTGAATGTGAATACGATCCGCTAGTTCAAAAACATGGGGCATGTTGTGGCTGATGAGAATGATGGGTAGCCCACGATCCCGAATTTTGCGGATGAGGTCGAGCACCATGCCCGATTCTTTCACCCCAAGAGCGGCCGTTGGCTCATCCATAATTACCACATGCTCGGCAAAAGCGGCGGCACGGGCTACCGCCACACCTTGCCGCTGACCGCCCGAAAGGGTTTCCACCGCCTGCTGCATGGATTGGATGCGGAATTGTAGGTCAGACATATATTCAGTCGCTTCGGTCAACATGCGCTTCTTGTCAAGCATCCGAAAGACAGAACCGAGAACACCTGGGCGGCGTATCTCCCGTCCCAAAAACATATTTTCCACAATGTTGAGGGCGGGAGCGACGGCCAAATCTTGATAAACTGTCTCAATACCATAGTGCCGGGCATCAATGGGTGAGTGAAACACAACAGGGTTGCCATTCACCAAAATTTCGCCTTCATCGGGAATAAGCGCACCAGAAAGAGCCTTGATGAGAGTGGATTTACCCGCGCCATTGTCACCGATAATCGCCATGATCTCGCCCGGCATTACTTCAAAATCAGCACCGTCTAGAGCGGTGACATGCCCGTAGCGTTTGATTAAACCACGTGCTTCTAAAACAGGGGTTGGCTTGCTCATTTTGCTCTCCTTTGGGTTACTTGGTCTACAGCCACAGCTAAAATAACCAGCACACCAGTGATGAGCCACTGATAAATAGAGTCCACGCCCATCAGGGTGAGACCATTGCGGAAGATGCCCACAATCAACGCACCGAGTAAGGTACCCAAAATATTGCCGCGCCCACCAAAGAGGCTGGTGCCGCCGAGAACAACGGCCGTTATACTCTCCAAGTTTGCGTTCTGCCCGGCCTGTGGGTCAGCCACCCCAGTACGGGAAATGAGCAGCAGGCCAGCAATGCCATAAAAAAGACCAGCCACCATGTACACGCCCACCAGTAAACGTTGCGTGTTGATACCAGCCAAACGAGTTGCTTCTGGATTATCACCAATGGCGTAAACGCGACGGCCGATGGCCGTCTCCCGCAGCACAAACCAGGCAATAAAAAAGAGCAGCACCATCAGTACCGAGCCGTAGGTAAACTTCGTGCCACCATCGCCACCCACAGTAAAGGTACGGCCAAAAAAAACATGCCAAGGCGAATCCGTCATGCGAATCGTTGTCGTCGTGTAAATGCGGGTAAGGGCAAAAGCAATGTTGAACATACCCAACGTGACAATAAAAGGTGGCAGCTTGAGGCGGGTCACTAACAACCCATTGGCTGCCCCAAAAGCCATCGCCGCGATGAAACCAAGTAGGATAGCCAACGGGGCTGGAACCGCATTATCCATAAAGACCTTCGCCATCAAAATCTGGCTAAAGGCCATAATCATGCCGTTAGATAGGTCAATACCGGCCGTTAAAATGACCAATGTTTGCCCAATGGCTAATGTCCCAACGACCATCACCTGCTGGACAATCAGAGAAAAATTAGAAGCAGACAAAAAGCGGTCACTTTGTGAGGCAAAAAGAATAGAAGCTAAAACAAGGGCAATAAAGGGGCCGACGGTGGGAGTCGCCAGGATGCTCACTAGAGAAAATCGGGGCTTGGCCGGGGCACTGGTTGTGGTCATCTCTCTCTCCTACTTCTAGAAAAATAGCGGCGGGACGGGAAGGGAATCCCATCACCGCCGCTATTGTATCGTAAATTTTCGACTAGTCAGGATTCAGCATATCTCAGGTTCACTGAATACTGTTTACAGAAATTATCCCCAGCAGTTGGCTACACCGAAGTCGGCATCTTCACTATCAACACCGTCTACAGGGTTGCTCGTGATGAGGGTCACGCCTGTGTCGGTGTAACCGGAAGGAGCCACGCCAGTCATAGCGTACTCAACAACGGTCTCTACGCCGAGGGAAGCCATACGGAGGGGATATTGTTGGGAGGTGGCAGCGATACGGCCGTCTACCACACCTTCCACACCCGTACAACCACCATCTACAGAGACGATGAGTACGTTGTCAGCCACACCGGCAGCTTCTAAAGCAGTGTAGGCACCGAAAGCGGCCGGCTCATTGATGGTGTAGACCACATTGATTTCTGGGTCTTTGGTGAGGCAGTTTTCCATAGCCGTTTGGCCTTCAGCCTGGTCGCCATGTGTATCTTCTTCACAAACGATTTGGGGATCACCATCTTCAATACCGTAACCGGCAACGAAACCATCGCGGCGCAGTTGACCAACGGTAATGCCAGGGGCCAGGTTGAGCAAAGCAATCTTCACAGGCTCGTCGCCTTTAACGGCACGGGCATATTGACCAATCAAAATACCAGCTTGATAGTTATCAGTTGCGTAGAGAGCATCAGTCGCATCTTGGGGGTCGGTGGGGGTGTCGAGGGCGATGACGAGGACACCAGCCGCACGAGCCGCTTCAACAGCGGGAACGATGGCAGAAGTATCGCTAGGGGTAATCAAAATACCTTTTGCGCCAGCGGCAACCATGTTTTCAATGGCAGTGACTTGACTTTCGTTGTCGCCGTCAAATGTACCGGCAGCAGTCATGAGGGTTGCGCCAGCAGCGTCGGCAGCAGCTTGGGCACCTTCTTTCATTTTGACAAAGAAGGGGTTGGTTTCAGTTTTGGTGATGAGGCCGATGATGATTTCTCCATCAGCAGCAGGCTCCTCGGCGGCGGGTTCTTCGGCGGCGGGTGCCTCCGCAGCAGGTGCTTCCGCAGCAGGTGCTTCCGCCGGAGCTTCTGCACCACAAGCGGCTAACATAAAGGTGAACAGCACGAAAAGTGCTAAGACGAGCGCTAATTTGCGTAATGACATTTTTCTTCTCCTAATTTCAATTTTATCTCTTGGCTAACTACAACTTGAATACTTGTTGCGCTTTTGTGATAATTGCGCGTCAATCAAGTTCGCTAACTCGTTCTCTTCTTTATCAGAATAGGCCACAGATTTTGGCACTCTCCCTTCTTGCTTCTCTATTGCTTCTCTTTTCTCTCCTAACGCTACCTCCTTGTTAGTTGATAGGTCTCTTATATTTGTGGGTGATAAAATATTGTTGCGATGTAACAAGGAAAATTGTAAACGATTACAATATTGTTGTCAACAAATTCACAAAATTTGTTGGAACCAGGGTAAAACTGCTGAACTACTAGCTTATTCTGTTCAAATCGCGGTCGTTTTCACCACTTTGTTCCGCAAAAATTGACATTCTCTATGAAATCGTTTACATTTAATTTGGGAGTTTTGGTAAGAAGGAGCACGATTTATGGCAAGTATTAAGGATGTGGCAAAGTTGGCGGGTGTTTCCACGGCAACTGTTTCTCGCGTGTTAGCGGATAAACCTCATGTGCGACCTGAAGTGAAAGAACAGGTACGAGCAGCAGTTGCAACGTTGGGCTATCGTCCGAATCGCATGGCAAGTAATTTGCGTAAACAAACCTCGAATGTGATTGGGCTGCTGGTTTCAGATATTCGCAATCCCTTTTTTACGGCCGTTGCTCGCGCCATTGAGGATGAAGCCCATGCCCGCCAGATGAATGTCTTTTTGTGCAATACGGATGAAGATATTGAGAAAGAACGCCACTACTTAAACACCTTGCTGGCTGAGAATGTGGCAGGCATTATTTTGTCACCAACGCAAGAATCGGTGGAGGCCTTTCAATTTTTATTGGACAGTGATACACCCGTCGTTTCGATTGACCGGCGCATTGAAGGGGCCAATATTGACAGCGTGTTGAGCAATAATGTACAGTCTGCCCAGTTGTTAACAGAACATTTGCTTGATAAAGGGTATGAACGTATTGTGGCCGTGCTGGGTTTGCAGAATAGCACAACGGGTCGGGAGCGGATGTTGGGTTATCAACAGGCATTGCAGCAACGGGGAGTGGTACTTGATCCCGATATTTCGACTTATGTGCAGCCACGTGAAAATCAAGGGTATGAGTTTGTGAAGGCGTTGTTGGCGCAGAAGGCCAAGCCAGATGCTATTTTGACAGGCAACAGCCGTTTAACGGTGGGGGCGGTGAAGGCGATTCAGGAGGCTGGTTTGCGGATTCCTGAGGATATTGCCCTGGCAGGTTTTGATGATACCAATTGGATGCCTCATTTAGGGCCAGGCATCACGGTGATTGCCCAGCCAACACATGAAATGGGGAAGACAGCAGCGGAATTGTTGTTTATGCGAATGGCGGATGAGGAACGGCCGTCCCGTGAAGTAGTTCTAAAGGGCAAATTGATTGTAAGGAAGTCTACACAGCCATAAACTTTTTCAATCAAGCCGACAAAGGGGGAGAAACGGCCGTTTCTTCCCCTCTCCCCCACCTTTAACCGACTACCGACTCCTGCAACTGCTGCCACACATCCCACGTCACCTGCCCCACCTCCGGCCGGGGTTCGTCCGGCAGCATGGCAATAAACTCCAGCGAATGGCCGTCAGGGTCGGTGAAGTAGATGGCAATGGCGGGCATCCAGCCAAAGACTAACGGCCGTTCCGTGTCATCCTCCAAAAAATTATGCACCGCCAGCCCCTTTCCCTTCAAAAACGGCACCACCCGCTCCCGAATGTCGTCCACCGTTGAACGAAAGGCAAAATGCTGCCGCTGCACCAATTCCGGCCGTTCCCACAGCCCCAGCATCGCCTCGCCCCGCCCACCCAGCCAGTAAAAGGCAATCCGCCGTTCCTCTTGCAGCAGCCCCAGTTCCAGCCCCAACACTTCCCCATAAAACGCCATTGAGCGTTCCAAATCAGTCACATTGATATGTGTTTCAAACAAGCCGTTGATCATGGTTAACCTCCATTTTTGTTGATGTCGCAAGTTACAAGTTGCTGACCAGACTTCCCACTTGCCACCTGCCACTTGCCACTTTTACCCCATTGTAAACGGCCGTTTCTCCCCCACCAACGGCCAACCGTACAGGTTGAGCCAACCGCACGAATTAACCAGAATCTTCATCACTTTATTACAACTTCCTGCTACAGTACTCGGTGCTGTCAATGGCTCATTGGCAAACGTTTTCAGGAGAAGCACAAGATGTTGAAGCGCAGACGCTTTTGGATCACACTCATTGTCATTCTGCTGCTGGCTGGGGCTGGCGGCTATTATTATTGGACAACAACGGCCGTTTCTGCCCCCGTTACCGAGCAAGCAGCCATACAAACGACCGTTGTGCGGCAGGGCGACCTCACCATTTCCGCCACCGGTGCCGGCACCATCGTCCCCGCTGCCCAAATTGACCTCGGCTTTGCCACCAGCGGCACCCTCGTTGAACTGCCCGTCACCGTCGGGCAAAAAGTTCAGGCCGGGGATTTGCTGGCGCGAATTGACGATACCAATTTGCAGGAAGCCCTCACCAACGCCCAGCTACAGCTTGCCCAGGCCACCATGCAAACCGATGCCTCCGCCACCCAAGTCGGTGTCAGCTACGACGATATTAGCGTCGAGCAGGCCACGCTCAATCTGGAACTAGCCCAAACCGCGCTTGATGACCTGGTCAACTGGGAGCCAGACCCCGATGCCGTGGCGCTGGCCGAAGCCAATCTCGCTTCCGCCAAGGCCAGTTTGCAGGCCGCTTCCGGGCAAGAGGCCGCCACCGGCTACAACAATCAGGTGTCACAAATCAGCCTGGAACAGGCACAACGCGCTTTGGACAACGCCCAGGCCGCTTATGACACCGCCTTTGATCCGGGGCGCGAGTGGGAAACGTTTTACAACGAGCGCATCTGTTTGCAGGGGCAAGGCGGCGCGGTTCCCTGCACCGGGCAAAAATTTAGCGAGCGCATTGCCAGCGAGCGGGCATCGGCTGAAAGCGGTCTCCAGCGGGCGCAAGAAAGTTTGCAAATTGCCCAGGCCAACTACAACGCCGCCATCGCCACCGGCAACCGCAGCAGTTCCACCAACGCCCGCACCAGCGTGCTGAGCGCCGAGCAAGCGTTG
>JAGQGA010000268.1 GCA_020432595.1 Anaerolineales bacterium
CAGCCTTCCATCCTCATCATCATGATCATAAGGCGGGTTGAGATAGAGCAGATTGTAACCACCGCGTGAGGTGACCAGGCTGAGGTAGCTGTCATGGAGAATGCGCGTACCATGTGGTGCGGCCGCATCCCCTTTATCGGAACCATGCCGGGAAACCAGGAGTTGGCCCACGGCTTCACGCGCCGCCTTGGCCCGACCTTCATGCAATTCGACGCCAAAGGGGTCCAGATCCAGCTTTTCAGCCAGAGTCACTAATGCGGTGCCTTCACCGGCGCATGGGTCGAGGATACGGCCGTCTTTTGTAGCTGTGATGTGAGAGCAAATAAGTTTAGTTACGGACAAGGGCAGGGGAAAATAGCCAGCCCTTTCCACATTGGCGAGTCGAGTCATAGGGCGCCTCCGATAATGGTTTTTTCGCCCTATATAGCGCGTTAGCGCCTAGGGTTGTCAGCTCAAAAATATACAAACCTGATACAGGGAAAGAAATCATATACAATCCAATGAAATCATCTTGTTATTTACGATGCGAGCAGAGATCGGGATAGTAAGGTATAGCACCAACTCGATGGCATAAACGTCGAGTAATTTAAAGATATGCGTTTACCAGAAGTATTTTGAAAATTTGCAGATGAATACAAAACCTAGCGATGGCGAACGGCGCGCAGCCAGTGGTTATAGGCCACAATACTTGGTAGGAGCCTCTCTAATTCTCAAAGCTCTTGATCAAGGGGATTTGGAATGGATACGAGTTGCAGATCCCGAAGCAGGCCGTGTAGACGACATCCAGATAGCAACGACAGGTCGAGTTGATGCATACCAAGTAAAATGGTCCCAGTATGGGGGCACGGTAACTTGGCGCAATCTCACACAATCGACAAATGAAGAACCAGCGTTATTCAAACAATTAGCACATGGTTGGGAAAAGCTTAGAGAGACACACCCAAATCGTAGAGTAGTTGTTCACCTTGCTACAAATCGCATCCCCGCATATACATCTTCGGGAATGCCCGATATCTCCAAACGACCTCCTCAACCATACCATCTATCTGCTTTCGTCGAGCAAGCTTGGCTTCCTGCATTAAATAAAGGCAAAATCGAGTCAAAGGATGAGTGGAAACCTGTCTGGAAAGCATTACAAGATACCTCAGAATTATCCAATGAAGTGTTTATAGCATTCATTCAAGATTGCAGATTAAACTTTCAACTGCAACGACCCAGTGAATCTACAGAAATAAAAGCTATTTGCGATCTCCTCTTTGCGACAGCCGCCAGTGCAGAGCGCATTATCCAACTAAATCGCGATGAACTACTGGCCCGGTTAGGCTGGACACAACGGTACCGTTTTCACAATTTACACGAGTTTCCTGCACCACGTTATTTGTATCGGCCGATTCAAACCACACTCAAAAATCTGCTCGAGAAACTAGAAACTCAAAAAGGCGGTTACCTCGGCGTATTTGGCCCTCCTGGTTCTGGTAAATCTACTTTTCTCACCCGAGTGTTAAGAGCACTACCAGTTCGACTGGTTCGCTATTATGCATACGTGCCTGATGCCCAGGACCCCTCTGTTTTGCGAGGGGAATCGATAAACTTTTTTCATGACGTGACCTTAAGATTGTGGCAGGCCGGATTTAGCAAAGGCCGCCAACCTGATCCATCCGATCGTGTAGCCCTAATAAACAGATTTCACGAACAACTCCAATCTTTGGGAGAGGATTATCGTCAATCAGGGATAAAAACAATCCTATTAATTGATGGTCTAGACCATATCGAACGCGAACAGCATCCTACTCGTTCTTTATTAACCGATCTACCTCTGCCAAATACCATTCCGATAGGCGTTTATATAATTATCGGTAGCCAAACTATAGAGTTGCCAAATCTTCCCGTACAAGTACGCCATGTTCTTTCTCAAAGCGATCACTCGATTACAATGGCACGATTGGCTCCATCCGATGTATATGCAATCGTCCAAGACGCATTGCCTAGGGTAGAACAAGATCATTACCAAAAAATCTTCCAGCTTTCTGATGGTCACCCACTCGCCCTCATATATTTGCTAAATACCCTTGATCGTGTAGATACACCTCAGGGGCGTAAAAACACCCTGGAAGATTCACTTCCATATAAGGGAGATATTGAGGCGCAGTATTTTGCTCACTGGAGCAAAATCGAGAACGATGAAAACCTTACGAGATTGTTGGGCTTACTAGCGCGAATACGTGGCCCAATCCCCATGAATTGGGTAGCTCAATGGGCAAACCCTTCCACATTGAGAAAACTACAACGTCTTTTCATGCAATATTTTTCAAGCGACAGTCAGGGTCGGTGGGAGTTCTTCCACAATAGTTTCCGCCTATTCTTGGAAGCAAAAACTGCAGAGCCGTTACCTGGACAATCAGGTGAACAGGTTAATCAACAATATCATCTCGAACTGGCAGATCACTATCGCAATTCTGTTGAGCCCTGGCAATGGGAAACTCTTTATCATTACTTTCAGGCAGAGCAATTTCAAAACGTTATTAATCTAGCACAGTATAATTGGTTCAAAACTCAAGTTGAATCCCTCCGTCCAATCGATGCCATTGAAACCGATGTGCGTTTAGCAATAAAAGCGGCAGGTGAACTGACCGACCCAGCAGCATTAATACGTTATACACTCATCGGGGCCTCACTGCAGCAACGTGGCAAAGCACTAGATGATACGTCTCTCCCCCATTTATTGATCGATACTGGTGAATTTCATTTGGCGGCTGATTACGCTCGGGACGGAGCGCGATTGCGAATCAGCGAGGAAGCTGCACTCGCGCTCAGCATCCGTTTATATGATGCTGGCTTAGAGCAAGACGCACTCCGCATTTTTGAATTAGCAGAACCACTCGAATATCTATCAGGACGGCCGATCCTAGATGATAATACGCGACCGCAAAATCTAGAGGATTTACTTGGAACTTGGGTAGAAAGTGTTAGCCATTTTCGCTCACTAGCCGAAGTCATTCAGATTGTGAGGCGCATTCAGATAGACCCAACATGGCATGACGACAAAAAAGATAGACAAGGCGTGAGTCACGAGTTACAAAATTGGTTAATTTATAAAGGCGCACTCGCGTGTTGTGAACGAAAAAATTGGGCTGGTTGGCAAATATTTTTCGATGCCCTCGATGAGAAAAAAGATCACACAACCCGCTTCTTTATATTACTGCGTTCGGCAGAGCGCCTATATGAAGCAGGTCAAATTGAGGCCACCCATCAGTTACTCAAGGATCTAAACACCATGGAGCCACCGGAATCAGTCGGGGACGGACGACAGCGACTAGCGAACTGTCTGTCAATCGCCGAGTTATACTATTTCCAAGGTGGCAAGGAGGCTTTAGTAGCGGCTCGCCTTTGGTTGGATAAAGTGAAATCAGTTCCTTTAACAGACAAGGAAATATCCAATGAAAATACGCCCAAACTTTATCATCTACAATATCGTTATGGGCGCCTGAGATTCTTACTTGATCCATCTCTTAGTCCCCGACAAATGCTAGACGCGGCGGAAAAAACGACTCGATACGGACCCAATGAAGAAGATGAAACTAAGCTCGCCCGGAGACAATTACATTTTATGGCCCTTACTCTTGCGAAGTTGTGGGCAGATGGATATTTAGGCTATCAAGTAAACTCCGTTGCGTTTCTCCACGAAACCAAATGGATTCTCGATCTGCTTGAGACAGGATGGTCTCCTTATTCATCCGGTTTCGGCCTTGAAGTGTCTGGCGTAAAACCGGCGGTTGCGAAATTCATCGTTGCTTGTGCTGCCAAACACGGTCAGGATGTGCTAACAGCAACTAAACATGAATTTGATGCACGATGGGAAAAACAGCCAGACAAATGGTGGGTGGGAACTCAACGCGAAATCGTCATGACATTTGCCCAACACAATGTTGAGAAAAGCTGGCTCAAGCATCACCTACTTAACATAGAATCACGCATGTTATCTGGTGTCGATTTATTTGGACGCGTGGAAGAGTGTCAAAAACAAGCAAAAGCCTGGTTGCAAATAGGTGAAGAAGAAACTGCTTTATCCTCTCTAAAATTGTTGGTGAAAGGTGCAAGAGGAATTTATCACGATGAGGATTATCAGTTAGCTCGCTGGGCAAAGTGGCTTCGCAAAACAAACCAAGTAGAACCCTTGCTTTCAACAGAGCGCCTACGTACATTTATTCGGTGCGTTGCCAGTGTTGAAGGAGATGTGTCCGGTGTAAATGAAGCCTTACAAATTGCTGTGCAAATGCTTTTTGATCTCTCTCCGCGCAGGTCAATCGTGTTGTTTCAACGGTTGATGGAACGGAAAACAATCACACATGAAGATGGCGTTTCGCATCTGCTTACTGCCGCATTAGAAGCAAAAGAGCCGCCTGTTCAGGAAGCCTTTTGGATAATAGTTGAACTCCTTTTGCCATTAGTGCGCAGTTCTTCCCCTACTCTCGTTGAATTGCTAATCGTCCAAACGAATAAGGTGCGTGGCAAATCTCAGGCGATTCAATTCTGTCAACAGATGATTCACGCAATTCGCGTGGATGTTTTATCTGATCAGCGATCAAATTGGTTTAAGGGAATATATGATGGGCTTATTGCTATTGGTATAGAACCTATACAACTAGGATTGGAACCAAGCGACTTAGAAGCATCCGATTACAGCAGGGACGATACAAGCAGTTCCGGTTCGTTCCTCTATCTGCAATCAGGGGAGAGGCTGACCCTACAAAAGGTAACAGACGCTATTCACACAGTTGGTGACTTACAGTGGTACCTTGCACAAGAAGATCGAAAAAAAACTGATTACTTTAAATGGCACCGCGTTACTGAACATTTGATCAGTCTGATATCCTCACCCGAACAGCTCTGGAAAATAGAAGCTCTTATAGAAAGTCGAATTGACAAATTCTCTCATGATACAAGATTAGCAAACGTATTAGCAGTCCTTAGCAAACGCTTCTATGATCTTGGCCACCTTGCAGATGCAGAGAAAGCAATCGAAAAAGCACTAGCCCTCACGAAGCCCTCAGGATGGGCCCTGAATTGGGATGGCAAAACAAAATATGCGGTCATGTGTCAAATGCTCTCAGTATTCGGCGAGGCCGCTAGAGAGAGGCTAATCAAGCTATATTCTCAAGACTTAAGCCAGCACTTTTGGAATCCAGAGCAGATATTGATTTATGGGGGAGATGTAGCTGAAATATTATTTGCCGATATCCCCTACGCGACAATTTGGCCTGACATTGAAATCTACTTGGAGGAGCTGTTTGCTGGTGCTGTTGTTCAGCCGCAACCAAAGCTAGAGGCCACTTTGGATATGCCTCTCCAACAGTCAAGCATAGACTTTCCTCACGAGGCCTTAGCTGACCTCCTGCTTTTATATCTTGACTTTCCGGCCTTTCCTGTTTCAGATCGAGCGATTAGTGCCTGTTCCGGTGCTTTGCTAGCCGGAAGCATTGCCGTGCAGAGTGGACTAAAATCTGCATTGAACAACCATGATCAACTTACCAAACAGACGTTAGCGATATTAGATGCAGTTAGTCTTCTGGATCCACAGATAATCAATCAGTTTCAAGATCAAGTACAAACTCTACGGCTGTCAGCAAACTTTGTTATTCGCTATACTGCCAACGAAATCTATAACCGCTTTACGCAGGAAACTACTTATCCACCACGTGGTGAGAGTAACGTGTCAGGCGTTTATAAGATTCATTTGCCTGAAATGGTCTTGCACAAAACAGATGATGCTATCAGAAAGACCTCAAAACCCATCTTGATGGGTGACCCCGCTTTAGTCCTACGCCCTTTAGATATAGAGGCTCGTATGCTGGCTGAAATAGCAGGAGTTGTCGATACAAATGTTTTGTACCGCGCAACACAAATATTTCCTGAGCTAAACCTTCAACGGACATGGTTTCCAAATGACTTTACATTTGAAACTGATGACCTGGCTCGGTTTTTAGATAAGGTGGATTTGCGGTTTGAACATAACAGGTTAGAGATTTCTCCAGCCCGAAATGCTATAGCTCACGTTGCTGCAGAACTATATGATGCAGGGTATGTACAAGTTGAAGACTGGGCTTTAATCGCGTCGATTTTTAGAAATTATGATCCCCACTTCTATTTTCTAAAACCGGCTTTACGCCCTTCCTGTATCGAAAGAATTGGTGGACTTGACTACAGCCACGAACGTCACGTCAGAGTACCCAATGGGTGGATTGATTCATCGGAAGAGTCACTTTCACAATTGAGCAAACGTTCACTCGATGGGCGCGTCATTTTAGGTGAATGGACGAAACTCAAGCGACTTGAAGAAGGTTGGCCATCCGAAGAGCGAATGTCGCTAATACGTGCAACTAGGCCAAGCGAATTTTGGAGCGGGTTTGGTCCAGACTCTGAAGGCAACCCATTTGCTTGGGTTAAAGGTGCGTACATTACCGACTATTGGGATTTAACTGAATTTCTGCCCAGCGAACTTATAATTGCTCATAACGGTTATAAGTTTCAGACCCCAGGAGCGAATTGGTTAGGATTCAACCCAAGAATCGGTTACGAAATGAACTGGTATCCATCTGATAAAGGTTGGTTTCGCTGGGTGGATAAACAAAACAGAATAGTTGTGGAAAGCATTTGGTGGCAGGATGGACCACTAAATTTGTCAAGTCTTTATGATCATGTCGAGGTAGGCAACGGATGGCTTGTCGTAATAACAGATGAAGGTTTTGAACAATTACGTTTACAATTAAAAGCACTTGCTCGAGGAGGCGTAACCAAACGCTCTTTGGGCTGGTTAGGATCCAAAGGAAATAATACCGCCATTTCTCAATTGGACATTCCGTGATTATGTTTGACTTATAAACCTATCAAAACACCAACCTTTTTATCTGTAAGCCATTCTTTACTACCTCCAGCCATTTTTCCCCCGTTGGCAACACCTGCCAAGCCGCATAGCCCTGCCCTTCGCCCTCATCAAGCAGGGTGATTAGCTTATGCGCACGGCCGTTTTCCCATAAATACCCCGCCCATTCCGGCAGCAGTGGCAGCGCCAGGCACTTGTTCAGCATCGGATAAAACAGGGGCGGTATCGGCTGCGTGCCATCATCCAGCAGGTAGAAGGGCTGCTCCGGGTTCATCTCTTTCAGGCTGGCCTGCTTATGAATCAGGATGTGGTTGGCCCAGCCGCAGGGCAGCGTGGCCTGGATTTTTACGTGCTCTTTCATCCCGTCCAGCCGCACCCGCTTGCGACCAAGCCAATGTACTTTGCCCCCGCCGACCAGCGCCGCCCAGTTAGCT
>JAGQGA010000269.1 GCA_020432595.1 Anaerolineales bacterium
GAGACTCAAGGTTAATTTACATTCTTTGACTTACAACAGCAGTACCCTGATCGTTTCAATGAATACTACCGTTTCCGCCACCAAAGGTTCAACTTTTTCTGCATCCAGGGTTACAAAATCAATATAATCCCCTTCCTGGCGCAGATCAAACAGCCGATTATAGAGGCGGCCTTTGTCTTTCTCTATAGTTCCCGGTTTTACATAATACTGATTGAACAGTGCCTTTACCCCGCTATGTTTTGATGCTGCATGACCATCCTTTACCAACAAGGCGGAAACGGCATAGAAAGCTGCATAATAAAGACGATTCGCACAACTGTTCCAATGTTTTGCATTCTGCATTAGACGCGCTTCTACCAATGTTTCTGTTGCGCGTTGTAGGCGGTAGTCAATCAATGCTTGAAGGTCTTTAGCCCTCATATGGGAACTCCATCATTTTCGACCTGCTGGTGTAACGGCATCACAGCATAGCGTACGGATGCCCACTCTTTCTTTGTTCGAATAATACTGCTCAGCACACTGTCTGTTTCTAATTCAATGTCATACAAACGGTCTTTGATTTCAGCTTCGAGCTTCATATCTTCTGCTGAAGGCAGCAGAATGAGAAAATCCCAATCGGACTCTTCCGTGGCTGTACCTCTCGCACGCGAACCAAACAAGATTATTTCTGCTGCGGGCGACAGGGTATAAACGGCCGTTTTAACCCGTTCTAATAACACACTTTTTCTAATCGGCTGTGCCATTCTCAACTCCTTGATACGCAAGGCTTTCCCTGTTCATATAAGCAGCACATGAGCGGCAAGTGGAGGTGGTGCGGAGTCCTGACATAGCGAGACTGGCTCCACGCGCTTGTTAGGCATTTTGCTTTTTGAGAGTACGATACTGGTTGTTCCACCAGACAACCAACTGTGAATGCTGTTCATGTGTGACCCAAGTGAGATTACCCTTTTCGTTTGGGTTACCGCCAAAAACAAGCGGCTTTACATACCATTTTATTTTGCCCTTGAAACGACTATCCGCCTTGAGAGTAGCCGACTTAGGTAGCTCTTGCTCTTTGAGATATTGCTTGTCAATCGGGACTGTGGGAACACAATATATTTTTCCTGATGAATCACGAACAATGAAGTCGTCCCACCCTCGAAGCCCCAGAAGGACATAGCCTGGAAGAGACTCAGAAATACCATACTTCTTCAAAGCGTCTTCAATCTCGGCTTCGGAGAAGAGGATCAGGTAGTCGTCGTTGAGCCAGCCTTCGTTCATGTAAGTGCCTAAATTTAGTTTCACCTGCACAGAAGGATTCAGGGCCAATAGGCTTGGTATTCATTCTGTGTCAAATGTGAGCGATTGTTCCCCTGCACACCCAGTGTGATAGTAGAATGTGTCTGCGGAATATGGGTTGCCTAGCGGACATCGAGGAGTTTGTCAACGGCCGTTGATAGCTGCGCCAAATTCCGCACCGTATGCACCGCGTCACAAATCGGGAAATATTCCAGCATGTCGCTGTCACCCGTACCCCACTGGCGCGGATGCTCCGGGTTGAGCCACACCAGCCGCTTGGCGCGTCGCTGTAGGTCTTTCATCAGGTCAATGCGCGGGGAGTTGTAGTTATTACGGCCGTCGCCCAAAATCACCACCGTCGTCCGCCCATCCACCGAATCCAGCCACTTTTTGAAAAACGTTTCCAAACTATGCCCAAAATCCGTCGCATAGTGACCGACCCCATATTTGTAAAAGCTCTCCAACGCTTCCTGCACCGCTTCCCCAGGCCGGTTGCCTTCCATCATGATGCTAATCTCCTGCATATCGGCATAAAAGCCAAAGCTGCGTGTTTTGGCAACCTGGTCTTGCAACTCGTAGGTTAGCCGCAGCATAAACTCGGCCACCGACAGCATCGAGCGCGAGGTGTCGCACAGCAGCACCAGCCGGGGCTTAAGTTTGTTTTTGCGGTGCTTGATTTCTACCGGCACGCCGCCATACCGCTGGTTGGCGCGAATGGTCGCCTTGGCATCAAACTTGCCCTCCTTGCCCCGCTTGCGCCGCAGGGCAATGCGGCTGCGAAGCTGCGCCACCAGCCGCTGCACCTCTTTCCGCAGCAGGTTGGTTTCGTCCTCGGTCAGCGAGCCAAACGATTTATGCATCAGGTCAGAGCCGTGCAGGTCGTCGGGGCGGCTGGCGCGGTCTTGGGCAATTTGCAGTCCCACCTGCTGCGCCACCTGCTCGGCCAATGCCTCGCGGTTGGCCTGAATAACGCCCGTCAGCTTTTCAATCGCTTCCTGGCTCATGCCCATCTCTTGTAGCTTTTGGATAAGCTGGCGGATTTGCTCTTCCAGATGACCCATCCCCATTTGCTGCAACATGCGGCGGCTGACCCAGCGGGCATCGCCGGGGTTGTTGGCCCACTGCGCCCCAGCGCGGTTTGCCATCTCTTCCAACTCTTCCTTGCTGGGGCCGTTGCCGCTGGTTAGCCAATCCATAAGCTGGTCTAAACGGCCGCTCATGGCTGAAAGCGCCGCCTTGAGCATATCCTGCTCATCGCCGGACAGGTCATCCATGGCGTTTTGCAGCATGGGGCCACCGCTGCCAAAATAAAGCGGGAAAAGCTGGTCAAAGGCGGCGAAATCATCATGTTCTTTCACCAACGTTGCCCGCAGCGATTCGCGGAAAGTGCCTTTTTGCGTCACCCCCAGCACCTCCACCGCCCGCAGCGCATCCACCGACTCGGCCAATGAAACCCGCACCCCGGCGGCGCGTAATCCTCGTATGAAATCAACAACTCTGTCGTCCATTTTTTTGTATTTAGTAATCGGTTATGTCGTGAAACGGCATAACCGATTACTGATCATATCGTCTGCCCCGGTCGCGGCGGCTGCCGCTGTCGCTGCCACCCATCATCCGTTTCGCTTTTTGTACATCGGTTTCGTATTTTAGGAGAACGGTGAGGGTGTTGCTCAAGGTTTTTTCGTCAATAGATTGGGCGTTGAGCGTGACGAGCGCACGCGCCCAGTCGAGCGTTTCGCTGATGCTTGGCACTTTACGCAGATCCATGTTGCGTAGCTGCTGCACCACGGCCACGGCCTGCTGCGCCAGTTCGGGTCGCAAATTTGGCACTTTTAGCCGCACAATATTCATTTCGTCTTGCTGCGTGGGGTAATCTACGTGCAGATAGAGGCAGCGCCGCTTGAGCGCTTCGCTGAGTTCGCGGGTGTTGTTGCTGGTCAGCAGCACCATCGGCTGGTGTTTGGCCTTGATGGTGCCGAGTTCGGGAACGCTAACCTGGAAGTCGCTGAGAACTTCGAGGAGGAACGCTTCAAATTCCACGTCGGCGCGGTCAATTTCGTCAATGAGGAGGACGACGGGGACTTCGGAGGTGAGGGCGGTCATGAGGGGACGGGGGAGGAGAAAGTTTTCGGAAAAGAAAACGTCTTCTTCTTCGGCCAGCCGTTTGGCGGCTTCGCCCAGGCTGTTGACTTCGCCCAGCACGTTGCGGAGGGTGTCGCGCAGCAGTTGGGTGTAGAGCATCTGCTTGGCGTATTCCCATTCGTAGAGGGCTTTACTTTCGTCCAGCCCTTCGTAACATTGCAAACGGACGAGGGGTGCGCCGATGGCTCCGGCCCATGCTTTGGCAAGCTCGGTTTTGCCGACACCGGCCGGCCCTTCGGCAAGAATGGGTTTGCAGAGGGATTGGGCGAGATAGACGACGGTGCTAATTTCTTCGGAGGCGATGTACTGCTGGTTGCCCAAACCTTGCAAAACGTCGGCGATATCTTTAAACATAACGGGTTTCTCCATTTGGGACGGCTAGCGCTATTAAGGTTCTCTGCCGATGGGCTGCTAGCCACTCTTGGTGTTGTTTGACTGACTAAGGCTATGATTGGCGTTCTGAAAATGGGGATTGGAGATTGGAGATTAGTTTCTTTCTGACCTCGGACAACTGCCTACAATCCTCTAAATTTTCAGTAACTTTTGCTATGAGACGGGTTCGCTTGTGGCTGAACCTGTCTGGCTCATGAAGCATTTTAGATCGGAATGGGTAAAAGGTAAAGGTTTGGGCAAAATGTTGAGTGGGGGGTTAGAGATTATGGGAGGCGTTTGAGGCGGTAGTGGTAGCTGTAGGCGTAGGTGAAGCCAGCGCGGGCGTAGAGGGCTTGCGCCGGCCGATTGGTGGCGACGACTTGCAGGTAGGCGTGGGTGGCTTGGTGGTGGGTGGCCCAGGTGGCAAGGTGGTGGAGAACGGCCGTTCCTACCCCTTTTCTCCTCTCCTCTAGGTCAGTCAACATGTTAAAAATGCCCAGCCAGCCCCGTTCGCACACGCCCAGCCCGATGCCGAGAATGCGGCCATCATCATCGTGGACGGCAGCAAAGGCGGCGGCGGGGCCGATGTGGCGCATGATTTGACCCCGGATGTGGGCTTGGTGGGGGGTGTGGGCGTGGTGGTGATTATCAAAGGTTAGCCATTCTTCGCTGGAGGCGGGGGTGATGGTGGCGGTGTAGGGGGAATTCGTTTGGGCGAGGAGGGTGGGAAGAACGGCCGTTTGTACCTCCACCGGTTCGTATAGTTCATAACCCCGTTCAGCCAGATGTTGGTCAAGTTCGGCTGGCTGCATGGTGGGGGCAATTTGGTAGCGAGGCGGCAAGTCGCGCCGCTGGTAAAACGCTTCGGCCTCGGCCAGCTTCTCCGCCAGCGGCAGCGTGCCGTGGTCGGCGTTAGGCCAGACGGAGTTGGCGCGGCCATGCACCCCTTCGCTGGCTCGCAGCCGCCAGCCGTCAAGGTGTTGGGTAATAAGGGGCGGCCAAGCGTTGGCGGCTAATTCTTCGAGCAGGAGGATGGTGGATTGTTCCATGGCGGGGATTGTAGCGGAAAGGGGGAGCAGGTAACAAGTGGCAAGTCGCAAGTATTCTCGATAGCAAAAGCGACCTGCCACTTGTTACTTGTAACTTGTGGTTTTATAATTATTTTGACAAAAATTTACGCCTAGACCAAAAATATTGTTGACAAAGCCAAAATTATTTTGTATCCTATACTTGTTGATGATGAAGGAGACTTTTTTATGCGGAAACTGATTGAGCAATGCCCGGCGTGTGCGGGTGAGTTGATGGTGACGGAACAGACGTGTGTGCGCTGCGGAACGGCCGTTTCTGGTCAATTTCGCCCCACCATTTTCTCCAAGCTGTCGGAAGACAGCCTCGCCTTTGTGGAGGTTTTTGTCAAAAACCGGGGCAACGTGAAGGAAATGGAGCGCGAATTGGGCTGGTCATACTGGACGATTCGCAATCGGCTCAACGAAGTCATTGAAGAATTGGGCTTTGAAGAAAAAAGTGAGCCAGCACCACCACCCCCCAGCCAGCGTCAGGAAATTCTGGTGCAGCTTGACCGAGGCGAGATCACGGTTGAGGTGGCGGCGGAGTTGCTCAAACAGCTTCGCTAGATAGGCGATTGGCGATAGGCGATTGGCGATTGTGAACCCTCATAATCTCCAATCTCTAGTCTCCAATCCCCAACTCCCCAAAGATTTTGTTGTTTTAACCAAATATTTTGCTGGCAGCGGCAAACGGCCGTTTGCTGCCCCCTGCCAGCACGGAGAAAACCATGCACGAAGAACGGAAATCCATTTTAGAGTTATTGGCACGCGGCAAGATTACGGCTGAAGAAGCGGCACTGCTGCTGGACGCGCTGGAAGGACCAGAGCCGGTGGCGGCTGTGGCCGAGGAACCAGCGTTTGCCCTGCCACACCTGCCCAGCCCACCCCGCCCGCCGCAGCCGCCCAGCCCTCCCCGTATGCCTCCCATGCCGCGTGTCCATTTTGGCTGGCAGCAGCGCCGCCAGCCCATTGACCCCCGATTAAGCGAGGTGCTAGCGCGGCTGGGGCTAACCGATTTATCCGATGAGGAGTGGCATCAACTGCAAATTCATCACATCAATACCGCTTTTGTCGAACGATACCGTGGGGCTGGCTTGAAATCGTTAACGATTGAGGATTTGGTGCAGCTCAAAATCCACAACGTGCCGCCGGAACTGGTGCAGGTGGTGCGCGAGGTGGCAGGGGCAGATGTGGCAATAGACGAGATTGTGCCGCTGGCAATTCACCGCGTTAATCCCGAACTGGTGCGGGAACTGGTGGATTGGAAGGGGGCGGACTTGGATTGGCACGGGGTGGCGGAACTGGGGATTCACCGCACGCCGCTGGAACTGGTGCGGCAGTTGCGGAAGCTGGGCATGAATGAGGTTTCGCTGGCAGATTTGGCCGAGATGGGGATTCATCGGGTGCGGCCGGCGTTTGTCGAAGAAGTCATGGCGCTGAATTTGCCAGGGATGACACCACACCATTTGGTGGAGATGCGGATTCACGGGCTGCGGAGCGGCTTTGTGCGGGAAATGGCGGCACTAAATTTGCCCGATTTGACCCCGGAGCGGTTGGTTGAGATGGCAATTCATGGGGTAACGGCCGATTTTGCCCGGCAAATGCGGCGGCAATATGGCGACAAGCTGACGGCGGCCCAGTTGGTTGAGATGCAGATTACCGGCCATTTTGACCTGGGCGAGTGGGCGGAGGATTGGGAGGAGAAGATCGCGTTTGTGCCGGAAGGAACGCCGGTGTCTTATTTGCAGCGGCTGAAAGCGACGGGGCTGCCGGGTTTGGATGAGAAGATGATGTTGGCATTGTATTACCAGGGGGTGGCGGTGGAGGATGTGGAACGGTGGCAGAAAACGGCCGTTTCTGACCTCAACGCCAACGGTATCCTGGCCCTCCACAGCCTGGGGATCACGCCAGAACGGGTGGAAAAGCTGGCGGCTGCTCACGGTGGCAAGCTGACTGTGGCGGAAATTATTGCGTTGGATGTGAAGTAACAAGGATTAGACATTATCGGAATTAACTTTATGTCACGCAAAGGCGCAAAGACGCAAAGGAAAAATGCTTGGCGACTTGGCGACTTTGCGTGAGAAATTCTTATTTCCGATAATCTCTATTAAACAACCACGAAGCTAAGATTGGAGATTAGTCTAATCTCCAATCCCCAATCTCCAATCGGTTTTCTCATTCTTGCCGCGTAAATCTTTACGCCCCTTTTATGAAAAAGCGGGCAATGGGTTGGTAAGATAGGCGGGATGAAGCATTATCCTGCCTATTTTTGTGTTCTGTCTTTGCTGTTGATGATGGTGGCGGGGTCGGCGGCGCAGGAAACGGCCGTTAACCAGCCCCAACACTTGTACCTCCCCGTTATCAAAAAATACATCCCCCCGGCACCAGCCGCACCTTTGCCGCCCCCAATCGCCAAACAAATTGA
>JAGQGA010000026.1 GCA_020432595.1 Anaerolineales bacterium
CCCCTTCTTCTTGCAGATATTGCCTGATGCGCGGAACAACGCCCCCTGATAGCATGTTGCCCTGTGGGCCGCGCTGACCACGGCCTTTTTGTTGAGGGTTCGCCTTTTGCTGTGGATTGCCTTTGGGTGGGGTCGCGGCTTCGCCCCCGATGGCAGGCGCCGCGCATCCCAAAATCGGAATCGCCAGCACGCCTTGAAAACGGTACTGGTCGCCCTCTGCTTGCACCAGCTGATGCGTTGCGGGAATGGTTGTGAGTGCGTCTTGTTCTGCGAGGAAGTCGGTGAGCCATTGCTCGGCCTGTACACCGCGCTGTACACCGTCCGCGACCATCTCTTCGACCAGGCGCACGGCTCCGTTGAGTTGGGAAAGTGCTGGCAGCGACTGCGCGGCTGCTGCCAGCACGCGCTCTTGCGTCTCAGGTGTGATTTTGAGCGTTGTCAGCCGCTGCCGCAGAAAGGCGAGTTGTGATGGGTGCTGCACAGCCTGTTCGCACGTCTCTTTGCTCCATGCAACAGGGTCGAGATAGAGTTCTTGTAGGAGATTAACGGCCGTTACCCAGCGTCGCCCTGCACGCGGATCAAGAATCTGGTAGAGAAAGCCAGCTTTGTTCCAGACGATCACGGGGCGCGGCGGGTCTTCGGGAATGAGGCGGATAAAGACAATGGTGGGATGGGGCGCGGCAAGGATATATTCGGCCGAAACTCCCAACGCACCCACCTCACAGCCCACCGCCCGCGCCGCCTTTGCCAGCCCTTCCACGTGCTCCTTAACCGATCTGCCGGGACGCGGCAACACGCCATTGATCTGTTCAGCAGGCAAGGCCACATCATACCCGGCATGAATCATTTGCAGAATGGCAAGGCGCGGATCTTGTGCGCGTGTTATTTTGGGGAAAAATTTCATTAACAATTGCTGGAGCGCAAACGCCCCATAACGTCATTCCTTACCACGAAGCTAAATGTGAATATGCTGTTGCAGCAACAACCCGACTTGGTTAATGTAAGGCTCTCGCTCCATTTCGCCGTGATCACATGGCAGATGATGGACAATAATTGGATTTTCACAGACAGCCTCCCATCTCGCAACGACCGGGTCAGGATCGGGCGGCGTTAGCTGAGTCGCACGGAACAAAATTAACTGTCCTGCATATTTGGCTTCAAGCGTATAGGTCGCTAAACATTGGTACATTGCTTGAAAGAATCGCGTTCGCTGTTTAATGTAGATAACACCATCCTCTCCCGACATAAAGCTATGCTTGTCAAATAGGTCAAAAATTGCTTCCCAAAGCTCCGACTCAGGTAGTTGTTTGAATTGTGTTGTCAGTGCCTGTCCTATTTCTTTATTCAGCAGGGGTCTTGCTGTCAGTACTGTTCTTATCACCCACTCCTGATAGGTAAGCGTTAAAGACGGGCGAGTACCATCTACTCTGATGGGGGGAACTGTATCCATGATGGCAAGCACCGGAACATGTCTCCCCGCTTGTTGGAGGGCAATAGCCAGTGGAAATGCCAAGACACCGCCGGCTGAATGCCCAATGATATGCTGCCTGCTGATCTGCGCCGCAGTCAGGGGAGCGATGAAATAAGTTAGAAAGTCGGACATCTGGCTCGGCAAAGCAACATCTTCGGGGATGACCAAGTCGCGGTACTGAAGACCGTAGACAGGCAGGCCATTTTTGGCCGCTGCGGCAAAAGCTAAGAAACTCGTCACGCTCCCCCCACGCCCTGGCAAGCAGAGTAGCGGCGTTTCCGTCGCCATCCCTTCTCGTAGCGAAACAATTTCGACATTTGTCTTGCTTTGGGTTGCGAAAAGCCCATCCTCCCCACCGCCCTTAGACATCACATAATGGCAGAATGTCCGAATTGTGGGGTAGTGGAGCAGATCGGCCAGCGGCAACCCCGCGCCCACAATCTTGCGCAGATGATACTGTACCTTGATCAGCAGCAGCGAATGACCGCCAATCTCGAAAAAGCTGTCGTCAATTCCCACTTGCTCAAGCTGTAGCTCCCGCTGCCAAATCTCAGCGACGCGCTGTTCGAGCCAACTGCGCGGTGCGATATACGCATTGGTCGCGTTTCCATAGCCACTTGGTGCAGGCAATGCGCGGCGGTCTAGCTTTCCGCTTGGGGTCAGCGGCATTTCTGTTAGGGTGACAAATGCTGCTGGAATCATGTAATCGGGGAGGGTTTGGAGAGATGAAGGCTCAAGAATGAAGGATGAGTCGGCTGGGACGTAATAGGCGACGAGTTGCTTATCCCCCTCTGTGTCTTCGCGGGCAATGACGACCGCCTCGCGCACGCCCTCTTGTGACAGCAGGGCGTTTTCTATCTCGCCTAGCTCAATGCGGAAGCCGCGTATTTTAACTTGGAAGTCGGTTCGGCCGATATACTCAATGTTCCCATCTGGCAACCAGCGGCACAAATCGCCTGTTTTGTACAATCGGCCGAATTCCGAATGCTCAATAAACCGCTCGGCTGTGAGTTCTGGGCGATCTAAGTACCCTCGCGCCAGAATGCCACCCATGTGCAGTTCGCCAGCGATGCCAATTGGCACAATCTGTTGCTCCTTATCGAGCAAGAACACCCGCCGATTGGGAAGCGGTTGGCCGATTGGCAAGTTGGTCGAGCTTGCCAAATTGTGGGAGGTTAACTCATAGCGTGTGGATGTAACGACCGCCTCCGTTGGGCCGTAGACGTTAACCAAGCGCATGGCGTTATCGGGAAGCTGCTGCCACTGCTCAACCAGTTTAGGATCAATTTTTTCATTGCCAACAAGCATCAGTCGCGTCGGCAACGTTGCCACCATGGAGGGGTTGTCTAGCCAATAGGCAATGACCTGTTGACAGTAGCCAAGCGGCAGATCACAAATCGTCACGCCGTGTTTTCTAACCTGCTGATCGAATTGCTCAATCGTCCACAAATCAGAGTGGCGCAAGAGTAGCTTTGCCCCGCCGCAGAGTGCGCTAAACAATTGCTCGACCGATACGTCAAAGCTGATCGAGGCGAATAGCAACGAACAATCGTCTGAGTGAATCCCATAAAGGTCTATGACCGATTGAATATGTTGGCTAATGGCCGTGTGTGAAACAAGAACGCCTTTTGGCTGTCCCGTCGAGCCAGACGTGTAGATGCAGTAGGCTAAATTTTGGGGCGAAACGGCCGTTTGTGGGTTGTCCCGCGCTGTCTCTAATTTAATAGTGTCCACATTAACGCGCCGAAAAGCCTCTCCGTCAACAGACAGATGCGATTGCGTCAAGACAATCTTCGCCCCACTATCCGCCAGCATGTATACAATCCGCTCATCGGGATAGGTCGGGTCAAGCGGCACATACGCTCCGCCCGCCTTCAACACTGACAGCAACGCCACCATCATCTCCACTGACCGCTCCATCAACAATGCCACCAGCGTATCTGGCTGCACACCCAACTCGATTAGATGATGCGCTAGTTGATTGGCCTGTGCGTTTAGCTCGGCGTAGGTCAGTTGCGCCTCTTCAAACAGGAGCGCAATGGCGTCTGGGGTCTTGGCAACCTGCTGTTCAAACAGGGCTTGTATCGTCTGTGGTTCGCCGTAGTTTACGGCCGTATCGTTCCACCCATGGACAATCTGCCAACGTTCCTGCGCCGTCAAAAAATCGAGTTTTTGGATAGGGATATTTGGCGCGGTTACAATCGCTTCTAGCAACACCGCAAAATGTTGCGTCATGCGCTCTATCGTCGCCTCACTAAACAAATCGGCGTTGTATTTGAGCGCACCGACTAACGTGCCGCCAACGCCGTCTTCCATGTCGAGTGTCAAATCGACAATCGTCGGCTGTTGGGGCATGTGATAGGGCTCAAGCAGCAATCCGCCCCACTCAACGCGGCAAGCCGAATAGTCGGTATCAGGCGCAGCAACCATAAACTCTTGCAACCCTTCAGATGAAAGCGCGTTCATAAAGTTGAACCCAACCTGCATCAACGGAGAGTAGCTGGGATCGCGTTCAAAATCTGCGTGCCGAATGATTTCACTGAATGGGTAAGCCTGGTGCATTTGCGCCTTAAATGAGGCGCGTTTAACCTCGTCTAGCCATTCAATAAACGTGAGATTTGGCGTTAAATCAGAGCGCATGGGCAAAAAGTTGGAAAAATGACCAACAATGTCCATAAATCCCGATTTAAGACGCCCTGCTGCGGGCGTGCCAACGATGATTTCAGGCTGACCGGTGTAGCGATAGAGGAGCAGTTGAAACGCTCCCAGCAGCGTCATGTAGAGGGTGCTGCCTGCTTCCTGAGTGAGCTGCTTGAGGGCAGCAGTGCGTTCGGCCGAAATCCGAAAGTAATTTTCTCTCCCATTAAATGTCTGCACAGGGGGGCGGGGATAATCTGTTGGCAGAACGAGCGGCTGCACGCACCCTAACTCTTTTTGCCACCACGCGCCCAACTTGCTTCCCCGCTTTGCCAGCATCTCTGTTTCCCACGCCACATAGTCGGCGTAAGTCGCCTGTAAAGGGGGCAAATTGGGTGTTAGGCCAGCACAGTAGGCAGGATAAAGCGTTTTGATCTCCCGCATCATCAACCGCACCATTGACCACCCATCAGAGACAATGAGTGGCACGGTCACCAGCAAAAGATGGCGCTGTGCGGCTTGGGTAAAGAGACGCACCCGTATGGAACACTCCTTTTCAAGATCAAACGGTTCATTGTGAGCGGCGACCACGGCCGCAAACAGTTGCGCTTCGTTGTAAACGGCCGTATCTATCTGCATAAAGTTGACCGTGCGCTGCACATGAACGGTTTGACTCAGTCCGCCTGCTGCATCCATCTCTATCGTCGTTCGGAGAGCGTCGTGGCGATCAACAAACGCCTGAAATGTCTGACGCAAAGCCGCCACATTGACGGATGACATCACGCGCATAACGACTGCACCGCTATACATGGCTGCCGTCGCTGGGTCTTGGCAAAGAGACCACAACGCTTGTTGCCCAATAGAAAGCGGATAAGTTGTGATGTCAGTCGACTCTGATTTAGAAATAGGTATAGTTAGCATAGAAAATCTAAGCTAGCACGGGCAAACTTGCCACGCGCCATCGTTTTTTCAAAACACTTGATAGAAAAGCACCTCATGCCGCCCATCTCATATATGGGCAAGTTTTGTGTTCATAACCAGCGTCGCAACTGCATTGATCGTCTCAAAGTTCTCCAGCACAATTGCATCTGGCTCAACCTCTACGTCAAATGCCTCTTCCATAAACGCCATCAGGCGAAAAAGCCCCATTGAATCAACAATTCCCTGCTCAATCAGCTTTGTGTCGTTATCAATTGCTGCGTTTTCCACGTCATAGAGAAGTTGTTTCGTGATAAATTGATTGATGCGTGCTGCAACTTCGTCATGTGAGTCATGCCCATTGTTATTCATTGTTATTCCTGTGTAAAAAGTGTCTAATTGTTAGATTGCCAATCTTTCTAAAACGCGATACCGTCTCTTGCGGAACTGCGCCTCATCGAGATTGTCATCTTCGATTAGATGGAAAAAGTTGTCGGCCCGCGTCGTCATCTGCGACACCGTCGCCATCAACTCTTGCTCCGTTTTGCTTTCAAATGTTACCATCGCCCGTGCCAGTTCGCTGGCATGATTTCCAGAGCGATAGCCAGGCAACGCCAGAGAACGAGCCACCTCCAAACGCCCTGTCAGTTGCTTGCTGTAAAGGGTTTGATAGCTCTCCGTTCGTTCGGGTTTTTTGAAACAGCGATCAATACTCCACGCTGCTGTGTAGGCGGAGTACATGCCGATGATAACCCCCGCTGAGAAAATCGGATCGATAAACCCTGCTGCATCCCCCACGAGGAAGTAACCGGGGCCAGCCAACTGTGTTGACCGATAGGAGTAATCTTGCACACCCGCCACACTCTTTTCATGGTAGGTTGCTTCCGCTAACAGCTCTTTGAGATAGGGTATTTCCGCACACTTCTTTAAGAAATAGCTTTCCCACGTCTCCCCATTTGTCTTGGCCGCTTTGAGCTGATCAACGGGCAAAATAAGACCCACGCTCGTTTTATCGCGGAGCGGAATGTGCCACACCCAGCCCCAGTCGCCGCTGTCGGGTATCCACGTCACAAATGTGGTTGTCGGAATTTCACTGAGACGCTCAAAGGGATAGGCTCGCCCATCCGTTGAAATATACTTTGAATTGTCAAAGTACCCCCACAGACTGGCAAACCGAAAGCCTTCATCAAGCACGCGCGTTCCCATTTGTTTAGCAATGACAGAACTCTGCCCACTGGCATCAACGACAAAGCGACAGGTGATAGCACCTGTTGTGCGCTCCGCCAGACGGCGATAGTGAACGATAGGCTGTGTTTCATTGCTAAAGTCAACGTTTGTAACCGCCACTTCTTCACAAACGGTTGCGCCTGTCTCGGCCGCATGGGTCAGCAAAATATGATCAAAGCGATCCCGCTCGACATGCAAACTGGGGCGCGTATGCCCGAAATCTTTGAAACCCACTTGGGAGATCATATCTTTCCACACGACAGTGCCACCGGCCTTTTTCGTAAAGCCTTCTGCTTCAATTTTGGCACTCACCCCGGCCTCATCACAGTAACGCCACACGTGTGGCAGTAAGCTTTCGCCGACATGGGGGCGTGGGTGTTTTGCCCGTTCAAACAAGACGACATCGTATCCTTTCTGAGTGAGATACGTTGCTGTTAGGCTGCCTGATGGCCCACCACCGATAACCACCACATCACATAACGTTTTATCCATTGTTGTTCTCCGTTAAAATGTCTTCGATGTATTGCGTTAGTAGTTGATTGAAAATTGCACTTTTTTCTTGATGGGGAACATGCCCCGCGCCAGCAATGATCTGTACAGCCCCACGCCAAAGCGTCGGCATTTCTAATGCCTCCAGCTGAGCAAGGTTGACAAACGGTTCATTCTCTCCCTGAAACACCGCGAGGGGTTGTGTCATCGCACTTATCATCTGGATTGCTCTTTTCTCTAGTCTAAAAAAGTTACCCTCTTTAAAAATGGGCAACGTGCCGCAAAAAGCAAAGCCGGCCGCCTGCGGCAACTGTGTGCTGGTGTAAATAGCAACTGTCCCGCCATAGCTAGACCCATAAAAAACGGCGTGGGGAACGTTGAGTTTTTCGGCCGTTTGCGCCACAAGCTCTGCGTGCTGTTGCGGTGCTATCTTGTGCTGCAAATCGTGAGCAACCGACTCGCCGCCGTGTCCTGGCAGGTCAATGGCGATGACGTGGAAGCGTTCGCCAAACTCCCCCTCTAGCTGTGGGCGAAAGGTCAATGCGTCCCCACCATTACCGTGTAGCAGAACGACGGGATAGCCGCGCCCCGCGCTCTCACAGTAGACGACGGTATCCTCACCAATTTGCAGCGACTGCTTGATCATCATCTTGCCCAAAAATCAGAACTCCAAAACATCCCCAAAAGAAACGTCTTGGAATAGCTCAACCAGCCGTCGTTCTTGATCCGTGCAATCAATGGCAATGTCATCTAGGCTGGGAATAAACACTTCTTGAGCAATGCGACCAAAACGCTTGATCTGCTCCACTGTGAACCCTTGAGCAACCAAATAGGCAATTCCCCACATGCTAAATTCAAAGCTGGGGATCGGGATCGAATTTTGAATGGTCTTATACATATAAATTGACCAATCGGCCGCTTCCCGCCAACTCATTGTATTATGATGCCAATTATATCCCCCGCCTTTAAGCCCGATCTCATCGGCTTGGGCATGGATTGGCGTGTGGCGATTATGATAATAAAGCTGAACGGTATAAAAGGTTGGGGCAGTATCCTCGATAAAAGCAATCGTGTTTTTGACCGTCTCTTCTGTCTCGCCGGGAAAGCCACAGATTAGAGACGTGTACGTGGCAATGCCGCGCTCATGCAGACCCTGCATCCCCCACTTATATCTCTCTGGTTTTGCCATCTTGTTCATCTTCTTGAGCATCTCGGCATCACCTGATTCTACACCCAAAAATACGCCCGTGCAGCCGCTCTCTGCCATCAAATCTAACGCATGTTCATCCAGATTGGAGCAACGGAGAAAGGAAACCCACTTAAAGCCATACTGCTTGTCAATCATTAGCTGCATAATCTTCTTGAAGCGGGGGAGCGGCACGTTGAATGTATCATCTGTGAAAACAATCATTTCCGTACCTGCTTTATGAAGGGCATCAAATTCACGCTCAATCGTTTCCAGGCTGCTCAACACATGTGCCCCTGCTTGCGTTGGATAGTTGCAAAATGAGCAGGCAAAAGGGCAACTCCGCGCTGTTCGCATATAGGTCATTGGTGTCAACAAATGTGACGCAAAGGTTTCCCAATGAATGCTTGTGTGATCCATGTCGTTTTGCTCTGGTTCACGTGTGCTGCGGTACCATTGCTGGTGCTGTTCATCAAAGTAGATCAAGTTTGGCACGTCACGCAGGCTGTCCTGATTCTTTAGCTGGCAAAGTGCCCTACTAAGCGTGGTTTCACCCTGCGAATCATTGACATAAATATCCGCCCCAACTTCATGGAAGATGTAGTTTTGTGCTGCCTCGTCGAGGTCTGAGCAAACATTGTAGATATGTGGCCCGCCGACGATGATTTTGGTTTCTGGGTTGTGCTCACGAATAAATTTGACCACTTCGATAATTGGCATATGGTCAACATAAAATGTGGTTGTAATGGCAACGGCAAGCGGGGATTGAGCCAAGAGCAGGCTTAGCTGCTCTTTGTCGCGGTTAAAAAAGTTGACAACCTCAACCGTGAACGCCCGGGACTGCAAATAGCTTTGCAGGTAGCAGGCTCCCATTGACTGTGTGTTAAAGACGTTTAGCTCAGGGTTATAGCCCGTCGCCTTTTCAACAGCATGGTTGAGCAAATCCATGTAGAGCATTCGCCTGCCGTTAAAAAGAAGCGAATTGGCCTTTACTTCATGGGCGTTCCCTGTGTACATCCCTTTTTGATGGGCTGAAAACTGACTGTAATCAACGGCGTTATAGCCTATAATGATGCAGTCTATTGTGTCTTGTAATGGCATGATGCTCTCCAATTATTGTTGCTAAAAATCCGACAAATATTATTAAATTGCCTATATTTGGGTAAAAACAAACTCACCTAACGCTTTTCGAGCAAGGCGTAAGCTGGTTGCAACTGTTCCTCAAGCGCGGTTGCCAGTTTTTCAACGTGTTCGGGGTTCAGCAGTGTATGATGTGTGCCTGGCACGGTCACATGTTCTACGGTATCGGATACGAGTGTTTGCCAGCGTTCGATGCCTTTAACGGCCGTTTTCGACCCCTCAGCCGCATAGACCACAATCGAGCCGTCGTATGGCTTAAGCTGATACGCATGGAAGATTTCCATGTGGTTGAAATAGGTGTGGAAGATGCGCTCAACTTGGGCTGGCTCAAAGGGAAAGGTATACCCTTCCGCTGCGAGCAAACGGCACAATGCCGCAATCGGGGTCTCATTGTGCTGTTCCAGTGCCTGCCGCCCCAGCGCGACTAGCTGTTTGTAAGCAACGGCACGGTTAAGACCCAAGCTATCCGTAAAATGGGCAAGCAGGTATGCACTCACCGTTCCGTTTGGATTAGGCGCGTTGCTGTCTGGATATTCGTCCAAAATACCCAACAGGGACACGTTCTCGCCGTTGGCCTGAAGCTGTTGGGCAATCTCATAAGCCACACGGCCACCAAACGACCAGCCTAAGAGATTGTAAGGCCCTGCTGGCTGTATCTTTTTCATCGCCCGAATCGTATCCGCCGCTAGGGCTTCAATCGAACCGAACGGCGGTAGCTCGTCATAGATGCCACGCGCTTGCAGGGCATAGATCGGCTGTTTGCGGCTCAAATAGGGGATTAAATTCCCAAATTGGCTGATTGTTCCCGTGATGGGATAGAAGCAGAAGAGTGGTGGGCGCGCCCCTTCTCCTTGCAGTGTCACAAACCAAGAGTCGCTATCCGCCTGTTCGCGGCGAATGGTGGCCGTGTCGTCGTTCACGGCTTCAACAATCAATGAACGCAGCCGCTGTGAAAAGTTTTCTAGCAGCCATTCGGCCGTTTCACGTCGTAATTGGGGGCTAACAGTCCAGGCAATTCGTAGCTGACCTTTCGCAACGGATGCGTTACTGTCTAGCACGGTGTCACGTTGGAAGTTGGGCGATATGGCCTGCCCCGCAAACTCTGGCGCCAATTCAAAGAAATGATGATCAAACCGATCTACCTGACCGAAATAATTATAAATCACGGGTGCGGTCGGAAGGTTGGCAAAGGCTGCCCGAATGTTGTCATCTGGATGCAAATAGCTTAGTGCGCCAAAGCTGATGCCGCCATCGGTCACGCGCTGCATTTGCTGCAACGTGTTTTGGATGCGCGAAACGGCCGTTCCCGCCACCCGTGGCATCGTGACAGGATAGGCAGACGTGAACCACCCCACCGTGCGATTAAGGTTCACCGTATCAAAAAGCTGCTGCCGACCATGACTCTCAAATTTCACCCGCAAGCCATCGTTACCCGACCAATCGGCCAGCGTTTCGGTGAGGGCGGTGAGGACAACTGCGTCGAGCGTTACATCATAACGGTCTGGCAAAGTACGCAGGAGGTGGTCGGTCTCGGCTTGAGACAAAGCGAACTGTAGACGGTGGCTTGTCCCCAGCGTGTTCACCGCCTGTGGCTCATCGAGCGGCAGCGGCAACGCTGTACACTCACTCAACCAATCGTTTAGCTTGGCATCAAAATGCCCTTGTGCCGTCGCTGTCTGTAAGGTCTCGCCCCAATCACGATAGCTGCTGGTTTTGGGAGCCAGTTGTCCGCCACTCAACAGCGTGATCAAATCTTCGAGCAAAATGCGCCACGAAACGCCATCTACCGCCAGGTGATGCACAACGAGCAGGAGCCGCTCTTCCGTACCCCCATGAAAATAGACCACCCGCAGCAAATCGCCTGTACAAGGATTGAGACTCACCTGTGTCTTGGCACAAATCGCTTTGATATGAGTCGTTCGTTCGGCAACAGCGACCGCACGCAGATCAACCAGTTCAAGCGGTATCGCCTCCGTTGGCTCAAGGTATGTTTGCTGCCAGCCCGACTCGCTTTGCGTGTATTGGAAGCGTAACGCATCGTGATGATGCAGTAGTTTGCTAACGGCCGTTTCTAGCATTGCCGGTTGCAGCGGCTTTTTCAGCCGCAATAGTGCCGACTGATTAAAGTGATGGAGATCGGGCTGTTTGGCATCAAAGTACCACTGCTCAATGGGCAGGAGCGGGGCGTTGCCACGCTGTGGTTCTTGTGAGGCAACGACTTGTGAGGTGGCGTCGTCACAACGCTGTTCGATCACGTTAGCCAAGCTGGCAATGGTCGGGTGCTGGAACAGCTCTTTTGTCGTCAGTTTATACCCCTGCTGCATCAGGCGGCCAACCACTTGGATACTGAGAATCGAATCGCCACCCATGCGGAAGAAGTTTTCGTGAATCCCCATCTCTGGAACATGCAGAACTTCGGTAAAGACCTGTGCCAACGCTGTTTCAAGCGGGTTGCGGGGGGCAACAAATTCATCCTGCGCACCAGCAAAATCTGGGGCGGGGAGTGCGCTGCGATTGAGTTTGCCGCTGACCGTAAGCGGCATCGCCTCAAGCTGCACAAAGGTCGCGGGAATCATGTAGTCGGGCAGATGTTGGCCTAGATAGTGCGCCAGCAGTTCGGCAATGGCTGGCGTCTCTTCGGCCAAGTCAGCGACAACGTAGGCCACCAACCGCTTGTCTCCGGGATTATCTTCGCGCAGCAAGACCACTGCCTCGCTGACGGCCGGATGTGCCAGCAGCGCATTCTCGATTTCACCCAGCTCGATTCGGAAACCGTGCAGCTTGACTTGGAAGTCGGCGCGGCCCATAAATTCGATATTGGGCGAGCCATCGGCGTTTGGTCGCCAGCGGCATAAGTCACCTGTCTTGTAGAGTCGGCCAAAACGAGGGTGCTCGATAAAGCGTTCGGCGGTTAAATTCGGCCGATTGCGATAGCCACGCGCCACCCCTAACCCACCTGTATACAATTCGCCCGGAACACCGACGGGTGACAGCTCTAACGCATCATCCAAAATATAGACCTGCGTATTGGCAATCGGCACGCCAATCGGAACGGAACCCTGTACGCTGGCGGGATCGGTGAGCGGCGTTGTCGTGGTAAAGGTTGTGTTTTCAGTGGGGCCATAGCAGGCGATGTACGTTGTTTGCGGGTACAGCGCCTCGATAGCCCGCCGCACGTGCTGGGTTGAAGTCACCTCACCCCCAACGAGAAGCTGCTTAATCGGCCGTAACCCGTCCAGATTGTAGTCAACCATTTGGTGGAACAGGGCGGTTGTCAGGAACATTGTCGAGATGTTGTGCTCCTTAATCACGTCCGCCAGCCGCTGCAAATCTATTTCAAGTTCGGGATAAAGGACGAGCGTTGCCCCGTTGCAAAGACTACCCCAAATCTCGAACGTCGCCGCATCAAACGAGGGGGAAGCCAGCTGCAAGAAGGTTTGTGAAGCATCAAGCTGGGCATAGTTTGTCTGTCTGACAAGCCGCTGCACGTTGTGGTGCAAAATCTCGATCCCTTTGGGCTGTCCCGTCGAACCTGACGTGTACATGAGGTAGAGCAAGTCGTCACCCCCCACCGCAACAGCCAGATTTGTGTCTGGGTAGGTGCTTACATCAATGTTATGGATGTTCACGAGCGGCACCGTCGTAGGCAGATTTTCGCTTAGCTCATCTTCCGTCAGAATTAGCACCAGCCCCGTGTCATCGCTCATAAACGCCAAGCGTTCGGGCGGATAGGCTGGGTCAAGCGGCACGTAAGCCCCCCCAGCTTTGATGATTGCCAAGGTCGCTACGATCAGATCGAAGTCGCGTTTTAAACAGATGCCAACGGCCGTTCCTACGCCAACGCCAGCTTGCTGTAGGTGATGCGCTAGTTGATTGGAACGGCCGTTTAGCTCACGATAAGTCAGTTGCTCTTTGTCGAGAACCAGAGCAACGGCATCGGGCGTGCGCTCCACCTGCGCTTCAAAAAGCGCGTGGATTGGCTGAGGCTCACCGAGATTTACGGCCGTTTTGTTCCATTCCTCAACGATCTGCTGTTCTTCAGTCGCTGTCAACATCGGCAAATTGAGAACAGGGTGATCAGGGTGGGCGATAATCGAGCGCAGCAACGCCGCATAATGCTCAACCATGCGAGCCATCGTTGATTCGTCAAACAGGTCCGTGTTATATTCAAAATACCCAAAAACGTCGTTGGGCGTGTGGCGCAGATCGAGGCTGAAATCGAATTTGGCAACGGCGAGATCGGCCGATTTCGCCGTTACCTCAAGTCCCGGCCAATCAATCGAGCCGCCGCCGCCGCTTTGCATACTAAACGTCGTTTGAAAGAGCGGATTGTAGCTGGTGTTGCGCTCAATCTGTAGTGCGTTGAGCATCTGATCAAACGAGACATCTTGATGATCATGCGCAGCCAACATATCTTGACGTACCTGTTCAAGTAACCGTGTGAAGGGTGGGTTGCTGTCGAGCTGTGTACGCAGTGCCAATATGTTGACAAAGAAACCAATCACCCCCTCAATCTCTGTGCGGGTACGACCTGCCAGCCCCGTGCCAACGACAATATCCGTTTGCCCACTGTAACGGGCT
This sequence comes from Anaerolineales bacterium, assembly GCA_020432595.1. Next base: position 13,650 of record JAGQGA010000026.1, read on the forward strand.
AACAGGACATAGTACGCGGCAAGCATCACCATAAACATCGTCACCTGATGCTTTTGGGATAACTGTTCCAACCGATTTGTAATGTCCCTGTCTAGGGTAAACGGATAGATCGCCCCATGGTGACTTTGGACGGGTGGGCGCGGCCGATCTGTCGGCATTTCGAGCAAAGCCGGCGGAGGTGATGTACCTGCGAGTTTGCGCTTCCAAAAAGACAGGTGATGCTCCAGCCGCTCATCGCGCAAATATTGCCGTTGCCAACTGGCATAGTCAGCGTATTGAATTGGGAGACCACGCAGTGTCGGCGTTTCTCCGCCTGCATAAGCCCTATAAGCCTGTGCCAATTCGGAGCGGAAGATGCCTATAGACCACCCATCACTGATAATGTGGTGCATCGCAATCACTAACCAATGGTCGGTTGGCGAAATCTGCAATAGCTGCACGCGCAAAAGCGGCCCATTGCTCAAATCAAACGGTTCAGATGCAATGGTGTGGGTGTGCAGTTGGGCTTCCTCAGCATTTGCAACAGCGTGTATTGGTAGCCTAAAGGGGGATGCGTCATGAACAACCTGGACAGGTTCGTTGCCTCGCAAACCAAACGTCGTGCGCAGCGTTTCATGACGCTCAATCAGACAGCCAACAGCCCGCTCCAATGCAGCCACGTCCAGCTCTCCTGCAAAATGGAGGGTGGATTGCAGATTGTACGCTGTGCTATCTGGGTCAAGTTGGCTAAATGTCCAGAGCCGCTGTTGGGCAAAAGAGAGCGGCGCCGGGCCGCCCGCCTGCCGGGGCCGGATCACTTCGGAAACTGCTTGCGGAGCCTGCTGTAGCTGCGTCAGATAGTCAATAATCTCCGGCTTGTGGTTCTGAATCTGCTGACGCAGTGCCATTGGCAACCGCTTTGTCTGACCATGAAGCCGCAATTTGTCCCCAGCAACCGACATTGATATGCCGATTTGATTTAACTCAATGAGTATTTTTTCTGTTACGAGTGCCTGCTGCATAACTAAATCTCCTCAAACGCCTCATCTACGCTTTGTGAATTGGCCTGTAGCATCGCTGTGAAGCTGGCTAAAGTTTCCAGCGTCCGATATTGAAAGATTGATGCCATCGGAATGTTCACCATCATTTGGGCTCGAATACGCGAGATAACCTGAGCCGCCAAAAGTGAGTGACCACCTAGCACGAAAAAGTCGTCACACACGCCCACCTGCTCTACCCGCAACACGTCTCGCCAAATAGCCGCGATTTGTTGTTCGGTTTCTGTGCGCGGGGCTACAAATTCAGCTTGGGCATCAGCATAAACAGGGGCTGGTAACGCTTGGCGGTTCAACTTGCCGTTGGGTGTTAGCGGGAAGCTATCCAGTAGCACAAATGCCGAGGGCAGCATGTACTCTGGCAGACGTTGCAATAGCTGTCGGCGCAGTAAGTCAATCTCGGCATCGCCAACAAAATAGGCAACCAGCCACTTGTCCTCGTTTTCTTCTCGTACCACAACGGCCGTTTGCTGTACGCCGTCTTGTGCTATCAGCACGTTTTCTATCTCGCCTAGCTCGATGCGGAAGCCGCGTATCTTGACTTGGAAGTCAGTTCGGCCGATATACTCAACATTGCCATCAGGTAGCCAGCGGCACAGGTCGCCTGTTTTGTAGAGCCGTCCAAATTTTGGATGGATGATGAAGCGAACGGCCGTTAATTCAGGCCGATTGAGATAGCCTCGTGCCAACTGCGCCCCACCAATATACAGTTCACCCACAACGCCGATTGGCACAGGCTGCAAACCGTCATTCAGGATGTAAATTTGCGTGTTGGCGATGGGACGGCCGATTTTGATCCATTCATCATCATCCTCTGGCGCAACCGTGTGAACCACGCAACCCACCGTTGCCTCAGTCGGTCCGTATTCGTTAATAAGGCGCGTTTCGGGCGCAAGCTGTCGCCATGGCGCAACAATCGACTCGTGCAGCGCCTCCCCGCCGATAATCAAACGGTTCGTGCGCCCTGCAAATTGGTCTGATTCAAGCTGATGGTTGATTAACTGTAGATGTGCGGGAGTCAGCTTGATAAAGCTCAGGTCTGACAGTTGGTCAATGCGATCCAACAGCACATTAACTGTGTCGCTCTCTGGCAGAATTGTCAACGAGTTGCCTGCCAGCAGCGGACTCCAAATGCTGGTCACGGTTAGGTCGAAGGCCAGCGGGGAATGAAGAATTGAGCCTGAACCTTGATCAGGGCCATACGTTGCCAGCGACCACTGCAAATAATTGAAGACCGCCCGATGCTCAATACCAACCCCTTTAGGGCGACCTGTTGAGCCCGATGTGTAGATGACGTAAGCGAGCGAATCGGCCGATTGGAAACGCTGCGGATTGCCGACCGATGATTCCTCTGCCTCAAACTGATCGACCGCAATCAGATATTTGACGTCAACAGCCAAATCAAGGTGTGACTGTGTTAGAACAATCAATGCGGCACTGTCAGTCAGCATATATTGAATGCGCTCAGTCGGATAAGCTGGGTCAACTGGCACATACGCCCCACCCGCCTTCAACACCGCCAGCAGGCTGACGACCATCTCAATCGACCGCTCCATCGCCACCGCTACAAGCGTGTCGGCTTGTACGCCTAAGCTAATCAGGTGATGAGCCACCTGATTAGCACGGCGATTGAGTTGTGCATAATTCATATGTTGATTGCCATGAACGATAGCGGTCGCGTTCGGCATTTTGGCAGCCTGCTGCTCAAAAAGCGCATGAATCGTCTGTGGTTCGCCAAAATCTACGGCCGTATCGTTCCATGTATGCACAAGCTGGTGGTATTCAGCGTCCGTGAGCATGGGCAGTTGCAGCACGGATTGGTCAGGGTTTGACACAATGCCCATCAGGAGCTGCTGCCAGTGGGTGAGCATACGGGAGATCGTGTGGGCATCGTAACGCATTGTATCGTAGCTCAATGCGAGCGTGGCTTTGCCTCCCGATGCACCCAGCATTGCAAATGCCACCAGCGGATATCCCGTGTCTCCGGGTTCGATCCGGTCGGAGCGCAGCTCAATGTTGTTGGCAGTGATCTTCGGGGTTTGGGGTGTGTTTTGGAACAGGAATAAACTGTGGAATAAGCGAGTTCCCGCCGGCACCTCACTCAGTTGTTGTACATCCATCAGCGGGGTATATTCGCGTTGTTGTAGTTCAACTTGGGTATGAGTCACTTGCTGGAGCAAAGCTGAACCCGTTAGCTCCGCATCCAGTTTCACTCGGAATGGCAAGGTGTTGATGAATAATCCAAGTATTGATTCAATCTCATTGATAGGCGCGGTACGGCCTGATGTTACCATGCCAAAGACCACATCAGATTCACGAACATACCGTGCCAGTAATACAGCCCATGCTGCTTGAAACAAGATATTGACGGTTAGACCTTGTGTACGGGCAAAAGTCATGATTTGTTCGGTTTCTTCGGCCGAAAAAGAGCGCGTGCTGGTGATAAGCTTGCCTTGCTCTTGCGGCGATGTCGCCGCAGCAGGTAGCGGTGTGGCGGCGTAAAACTCACTTAGATACGCTTGCCAAAATGGCTTATCGCCTGATTGCTGGCGCAGATATTGGATATAGGCCTGATAGGGTGCGGCGGGCGGCAGTTGTTGGCCTGCATAAACGCGCCGGACCTCTGACCAAAACAAATTAACAGACCAGCGATCCATCACGATATGGTGGAACGTAAAGAGCAAATCATGCCCCCCGTCGCGCTCAATCACTGTTAAACGGCATAAGGGTGCTTGTGAAAGATCAAAATCAGTGTAGCGATCTTCTTCAACCAGCGCCGAGAGTTGGGATTGATGAGTATCTGGCGGCAGATCTCGCCAATCTAACACGGTGACAGGCAGGTGTGTATGTTCATAGACAACCTGTACCGCATCATTGCCTTCCTCGGCCAAAAACGCCGCTCTTAGGCTGTCGTGTCGGTTGATGACTGTTTGTATTGCTTGGATAAAGCGTGAAACGTCAAACGCAGCATCATCGAAATGGAACACGTTTTGTTCAATATATGTTCCCTGTTTGGGTGCAAGCTGGCTGTGAAAAAACATGCCCGACTGCATGGGGGAAAGAGCAAAGATTGTTTCGACGGCTTTCTGCTGTTCACTATTCAGCAGGTCACGAATGGTTGCGCTATTTGCCCTTATTTGGCTTCGCAGCTCATCGGTCAATCGTTTGTGCGTATCACGGACGCGCAGCTTTTCCCCGTCCATGTAGGGGTAAATGTCAAGCGACTTTAGGGAGTTAAGTAATTTAAGGGTTGTTAGCATATTAGAACTCTTCATCATCAATACTTGGAATGAGTGCTGTTCGGTTAGATGTGGCACTGTTCAGCACAGACTCAAGTTTGGCTTTAGAGAGAGCGACGTTGGTGAAGTCGGTAGGAATGGCAACTCGCTCATGGGTGTCGAGCGCTTCGGTAATCAGTAGGTTGATGCCGTGTGTGAATGTATCTAGCAGTGATGCAGCCGATTCAACGCTAATCTGTGGGCTGACCATCCAACTAATCCTTAGTTGCCCATCTATCACCATTGCGTTGATCTCAACTAACGTATCTCGTTGGAAATCGGCCGAAATCGGCCGGCCCGACGATTCTGGCGCACGCACGAATTGGTGGGCATTGTGTGAACCACCGTCCATCTGCCCAAGATAGTTATAGAGGACGGGCGCGGCTGGCAATTGGGCAAACTGCTCACGCACGTCGGCATCGGGATGGTAATCGCGCAACGCGCCAAAACTAACGCCGCCATCTGTCACACGCCGCAAGGTGTCGAGGGTGTAGCGGATGCGGCGAACGGCCGTTCCCGCAAAACAAGGAATCGTCAGCGGATAGACCGATGTAAACCAGCCAACCGTTCGATTGAGGTTAATCGTGTCAAATAGCTCCTGTCGACCGTGGCTCTCAAACCTCACCCGCAGCGCATCATGTCCAGCCCAACGGGTCAACGTCTCAGTCAGGGCAGTCAGCAACAGCGCGTCAACGGTGATGGCGTGCCGTTCTGGTAACGTCCGCAGCAGATGAGCCGTTTGTTCACGAGACAGGGTGTAGCGCAATAGATGACTGCTGCCCATTGTGTTTGGCGCATCAGGGTTATTCAGCGGTAGTGGCAGCGCTTTCGCCTCTGCCAACCAGCGAGCGATTTCGCCATCGAAACGCCCCTGTACTGTTTCAGCTTGTAACGTTTCCACCCACTCACGGTAGCTGCTCGTTTTGGGTGGCAACTGTTTACCATCGAGTAAATTCGCTAAATCTTCAAGCAAAATGCGCCACGACACCCCATCAACGGCCAAATGATGAATGACAATGAGCAGACGGTCGCCAATATCCTCTCCTTTGAAGTAAACCCAGCGCGTGAGTTCGCCTTTCACAGGGTTGAGAGAGGTCTGTACTTGGTCGGAGACCGCTTCGATTTCAGCCTTTTTATGCACAACGCCAGACAAGTCGATCACCTCTAGCGGGACGCATTGGTTCGAAGCCATATACTGCTGCTGCCAACCGCGCCCATCCTGCTTGTACTGGAAGCGCAAAGCGTCGTGATGTTGCAGCAACGCACCTATCGCTGACTCCAGCCGGGCAATCTCAATAGGCAAGGTGACTGATAGTAAATACGACTGGTTGTAATGGTGCATTTGCGGCTGGTTGGCATCAAGAAACCACCACTGAATTGGTGAGAGGGGGGCGTAGCCATGTTGCACTGCTTGCGAAGCGCGTATCTGTACCTGCTCTGTCTGAACGGCCGTTGCCAGTTTGGCAATTGTTGGATGCACAAACACATCCTTGACACGAATGGTGTACCCATTTTGGGCAATCCGATTGACTAACTGAATACTTAAGATCGAATCGCCGCCCATGCGGAAAAAGTCATCGTGGATACCGACTTGGGGCAACCGCAGCACGTCCGCAAACGCTTGCGCCAGCACCCTTTCGATCTCACTGCGTGGCGGCGTGAAGTTGGCCTGAAATTCCTCTTGTTGATCGGGGGTGGGCAACGCGAGCCGATCCACCTTCCCATTTGCTGTTAGCGGCAGCGCATCGAGCGAGACAAATGCTGTCGGAATCATGTGGTGGGGCAAACGCGCTGTGAGTTGTTCACGAACCGTCTCGTGGCTGCTTTCCCCCGTGTAATAGGCGACCAACTGCTTGTCCGCTGCGCCGTCTTCGCGGACGATGACGACGGCATCGTCCACGCCATCCAGCCCACG
>JAGQGA010000270.1 GCA_020432595.1 Anaerolineales bacterium
AATCTAACGGAATTAACCATTTTTGAGGCAGAAACTGTCATGTACCTGCCAGAACATTTCGTTTGGAAACGAAATAAGCGCAACAACTTGGAAGCCTTTGACAAGCGTACTAATGTTCATCGTTTTACGTGGCAACCACATGGCTCACAATTTACTATCATTGAATCGGTTCCTAACGAATGCTTGCTAATTAAGCTTCAATCACCCCGTAAACTTGATAAAGACGCAGTGCTACAGGCTTTAAACTTTGATAGTAGTTGGGTCACTGTTACAAATCGCCAATCAAGCGACTAGCAGAGAATAAAGACTCCCCACACCCCACTCCCTACCCCAACGCCCCCCGATTCTCATACACCTTCCGCACCGCCGCCGCCACATCATCCACTGCCTGCTTACCAGCACGAAAAATCGCTTCGTCAAGCCACACAGCCTCCTGCTGACAGGCACGCTCCGTGGCCGGAAAATGCATAGCGGCAAAGTTGAAGCGGTCGGGAAAGGCCGACGGTACCGGCAGGCGAGAATTTTGCGGCTGGAACAGATCGTAATGATTCATCGCCTCATACCCCTGCCAGCAGGGAATCCCTTCTGCGGCCAGCGCGGTGCAAAAAACTTTGTGGTCTAGCCCCATCACCGCTGGGTCAAGGGCGAAGATGTAGCGGTAGAACGAGCGCGTGGTGTGGCGCGGGTCGCGGCGCAGCAGCCGCACGCCGGGGATTTCGCTCAACGCCTCGTCCAGATAATCAGCCATCTCCTCCCGCTGCCGCGCCTGCTCAGGAAATCGCTCCAGCCCCACGTTGGCTAAGGCTGACTGTAATTGGCTCATGCGGTAGTTGCCACCCATGATAAACGGCCGTTCCCCCGTCTCACCACCCCCGCCACCACCATGCGGCCGGCCGCAATCCACCACACTCGCCGCCCGATCCGCCAATTCGGCCGTGCGGCAAATCAGCACCCCGCCCTCGCCCGAAGTCAACGTTTTTGACGATTGCAGGCTAAACGAACCAAAATGCCCTATCGTCCCCGCCCCCTGCCCGCGCCATTTCGCCCCGTGCGCGTGGGCACAATCCTCAATCACCACCAGGTTGTGGCGTTCGGCAATCGCCATCAGCGCATCCATGTCGGCCATCTGCGCCCCCAGATGAACGGGAATGATGGCGCGGGTCTTGTCGGTAATGGCTGCCTCCACCGCCTTGGGGTCAAGGCAATAGTTATCGGGGTCAATATCGGCAATGATGGGAATGGCCCCCACCATCAGCGGGGCGGCAGCGGTGGCCTGGAAGGTGTAGGCGGGCACAATCACTTCGTCGCCCCAGCCCACCCCGGCAGCACGAAGAGCAACTTCCATGGTGATGGTGCCGTTGGCGCAGGCAACGGCATAATTGCCCCCTTGCATGGCGAGGAAGTTTTTGAGGAAAACGGCCGTTTCTGGCCCTGGATACGGATGACCACCCCAGTTGCCGGAGCGCACCACCCGCACCACCGCCGACTCATCCCGTTCATCAAACACCGGCCACGGCGGCAACGGCTCCGTCCGTACTGGCTCTCCACCTAAAATCGCAAGTTTAGACATCGTGCACCTTCCTAAAAAACAACCCAATCACAACTGACCAATAGTATATCTGCAACCCAAACAAGTCCGTAGCCAAGCTTTCTCAAGCTCGTTCTTTGGCCGATGTAAAAGAGCGAGGTTTGGAAACCTCGGCTACCAACAAACACTGATTTAAAAGGGCAAGGTTTGGCAACCTCCCCGATAGGTGAATGAGGATGCCCTTATCAAATTCCCCTGATTCCCGCACATACGCTATAATTAGCCGCTGCTTTGCATCCACGATCAAATCTAGGCAAAGTCAGGAATAATATGGCAATTGGCATCCGCAAAAGTGAGGGCAGCAAGCAAGCTGGAAAGGCTCCCATCTACATCTACGACGCCGACCAGCGCTGGGGTACATGGCAACAACGGCTTGAAGAATTGATTCATTACCGCTATTTGCTGCGAAACCTTGTTGTACGTGACCTGAAGGCTCGCTATAAAAATTCACTGCTGGGGATCATGTGGAGCCTGCTTAACCCACTGGGACTGATGATTGTGTTTACCGTTGTCTTTAGCGTCATGAGCCGCTTTAACAACAACACCCGCTACTACGCCGTTTTTGTTCTGGTGGGGCTGGTGCCGTGGACATTTTTTACGGGGGCACTGCACAGCGGGGCTGTCTCAGTGGTCGGCAACGTGGGGTTGGTAAAAAAAGTTTATTTCCCCCGCGAACTGCTTCCCGTCACGGCACTCCTGTCCAATTTGGTTAACTTTTCGATCTCATTTTTGCTGATCATCTTGTTCCTGTTCATTTTTGGCATTGGCCTCTCGCGCCATATCCTGTGGGTTCCGGCCATTCTCATCACCCAATTAACATTTATGCTAGGGCTGATTATGTTTGTCTCGGCACTGACAGTCTTCTTCCGCGATATTTTGATGATTTTGGACGTGCTGCTGACGGCGTGGTTTTTTGCCACCCCCATTTTTTACCCGCTGGAGGATTTGGAACGGCCGTTAACCATTCTCGGCACCACCCTCAACTCCGCCCAAGTCATGCGCTGGATCAACCCCATGGCCTCCATCATTGACGGCTACCGCACCGTTTTGTGGGGCACCCGCTTTAGCAACGGCCCAGTCAGCATGGATCCCTCCTATTTGCTGCGAACCTTTATCACCTCGGCCATCATTCTGGTGCTTGGCTATCTGTTTTTTCTGCGGGCTGAACCGCTATTTGGAGAAAAGCTGTAGTTCTGTCTTGTTATGCGAATCATACGACCCCTTCTGATCCTGCTGGTGGTGCTGGCTATTCTCGTCGCTGGTGGTTTGTTCATTTTTCGCAATGCCCGCCCCTTTGCCGGGACAGCGGCTTTGCCAACACCATTCCCAACGGCCGTTCCGCTTTTGCCTACCCCCACGCTCGAATCCACCACTGCGCCAACGGCCGTTCCTACTACCGTTGCCGCAACGGCCACGCCTACCCCCGATTATTCCCCCACGCCTGGCCCCAGCCCCACCGCCACGCAAACCCCAACCAAAACCCCGCTGCCGACAAAAACGGCCGTTCCTACCATTACCCCCACCAGCCTGCCCCAGGTTGAACCCACGCTTGGCATCAGCGACGGCGTATTGGCTTCCGGTGCGTCGCCTATTTCTACAGCTATTCCAACGGCCGTTCCCCGCTTTGACGTTCCCGCCGACACCACCAACATCCTCCTCCTCGGCAGCGACCTCCCCCTGGCCGAAAACGACATCCGCACCGACACCATGATCATCGTCTCCGTCAACCGCAATGGCCCCACCGCCTCCATGATCTCCCTGCCCCGCGATCTCTACGTCTACCTGCCCGGCCACACCATGAGCCGCCTCAACACCGCCATCCTCCTCGGCGGCGTCGATTTGCTCAAGCAAACCATCCTCTACAACTTCGGCATCCCCATTCACTACTACGCCCGCGTAGATTTCCAGGGGTTTGAAGAAATCGTCAACGCCATCGGCGGCGTAGACATCAACGTCACCTGTCGCTATGAAGATTGGCGGCTCAAATCGCCGGAACTCGACATTCAAGACCCCGACAACTGGGAAAAATTCCCCCTCGAAGTAGGCACCCACCACATGGACGGCGACCTTGCCCTTTGGTATGCTCGCTCCCGCCTCGCCTCCAATGACTTTGACCGGGGTCGCCGCCAGCAGGAGTTACTTCGCGCCATGTTGCGCCAGGGTGTAGACCTCGGCCTTATCACCCAATTCCCTACCCTCTGGAACACCTTCAAAAATACAGTTGACACCGACCTTGACATTGGCCGCATGTTGCAGCTTGCTTCCCTCGCCCCCAGCATCCGCGCCAATGGCATCCAGCACCTCTATGTGGCTGGGAAAACCACCCCCTGGACAGAGCCAACCACCGGTGCCCAGGTGCATTTGCCCATTTGGGAAGGGGAAAACGAAATGGCCGAAACGTTCCAGCGGCTCTTCTTGCCCCCGGCTCTCAACCGCGCCAGCCGCGCCCCCATCACCGTGGAGGTCATTAACGCCAGTGGCAACCCCGACATGGCCGTGCTGGCTGCCGACAATCTCGACACCTACGGTTTTGTACCCATCATCAGCGACGAAGTAGTGGAACCCACCCGCGAAACAACGCTGGAATATTTCGCCCCCAACTTCAAAAGCTCCTACGATTGGCTCATCCGCTGGGTTGCCGATATTCCCATGAGCGAGATCCAATTAATCGCCAACGAGACCGATTACGCATACAATTACCGCCTTGTGTTGGGGCAAGAGTACGACCCGTGTCGTCCCGAATTTTTCGCCCCCCGCGCTTTCATTTCAAACTAATTTTCGGTGTTGCCGCACCAGCAGATCAATGAAAATAGTTGCCGGTGGTTAGTGGCTGGTACAAGCCACTAGCAACCAGCAACCATGTACGAGGAGAAACGATGACCGCCCAAACCGCCTCCCCCTTTGCCAACCTGAGCGAGCAGGAATACAAGCGCCGCACCCGCGCCTGGGCCATGTACGACTGGGCAAACTCCGCCTTTGCCACCACCATTTTGGCCGCCGTGCTGCCCGTTTATTACAGCCAGGTGGCCGGAGCCAACCTGCCCAGTGCCGCGACTGCCACCCAGTACTGGTCTCTTACCCTCAGTATTTCCGTCTTTATCGTAGCACTTCTCTCACCCATTCTTGGCACCGTCTCCGACATCATGCGCGGCAAAAAGAAGTTCTTGTCGCTTTTTACCACCATTGGCGTTATTGGCACCGGTCTGTTGGTGCTGATTGACCGGGGCGACTGGCTGCTGGCCTCCATCTTTTTTGTCGTGGGGCGCATCGGCTTTGGCGCGGCCAACGTGTTTTATGATGCCCTGCTGCCTCATGTGGCAAAAGAAGAAGACCAGGACAAAGTATCATCACAAGGGTATGCACTGGGATATTTAGGCGGGGGGCTGCTGCTGGCAATCAACGTGGTGATGATCTTCACGCTGCCGGGCAACTGGGGCGTGCGGCTGTCGCTGCTGAGTGTGGCAATCTGGTGGGCAGTGTTTTCCATTCCCATCTTCCGCCACGTGCCAGAGCCACGAGCGGTCAGCAAAGGGTTGGCACCGGGTGAAAGCCTAATTGGCAGCAGTTTTGGGCAAATTCGTAAAACAATTCGGGATATTCGGGAATACAAGGATTTGTTCCGCTATCTGATCTCTTTTCTCATCTACAACGACGGCATTGGGATTATTATTTCCGTGGCGGCAATCTATGGGGCGGAACTAGGGTTTGGCAGCACGGAGCTGATTTTGGCAATTTTGCTGGTGCAGTTTGTAGGGATTCCTTACAGCTTGGTGTTTGGCAATTTGCCCAGTAAAAGCGACAAGCGGCAAACAATGTATGCGGCGTTTGTGGTGTTTAACATTATTGCGCTGCCGCTGGTGGGGATTGTGGGGGGACAACTGCTGCCGAAGGGGATTACGGGGCTGCCTTCGCCGGATTTTGCGGAAACGGCCGTTTCCATCGGCCAAGGCACCTACACCGCTACCGATCCCAAAGCCATCGTCTACAACGGCAACTGGAACAACGAAACTATCTCCTCCGACCTGCTCGGCACGGCCTGCGCCTGGTACGCCTTTTGGTGTGATAATGCGGCAAACGGGGTGGTGTATGCAGAAACGGCCGTTATCAACGACAGCTACAACATCCCCTTCAACGGCCAATCGCTCAAGCTCACCTACGCCACCGGCCCCGACTCCGGCATTTGGGACGTGCTGCTCGATGGCGCTCCTCTGCTTGACGAAAATGGCACCCCGATCACCATCAACGGCTACAACGCCACCGTCCGCTACAGCGTCACCACCCAGCTAGACAGCGGCAGCGAAGGTGAACACGTTATCACCCTTGTCAACAGCGGAGCCAAAGACCCTGCCAGCAGCGGCAACGTCATGTCGGTGGCTCAGGTAGAGGTGTTGCCTCCCCAGCGCAGCAGCAATTTGGGTGCCATCATCGGCATTTTGGTTGGGGTCCAACTCATTGGCCTCATCTTCGCCTATCTAACTGGCCCCCGCCTCTTTCAGGGATTTGCCGACCTGCTCGACACCAAGCGCAGCATTCTGCTGGCGCTTTCGGCCTACGCCATCATTGCTGTCTGGGGCTATTTCCTGAACTCGGTGATTGAATTTTGGTTCCTGGCGTGGATGGTGGCCGTGGTGCAAGGGGGCAGCCAGGCGCTCAGCCGCAGCCTCTATGCGGCCATGACCCCGGCCTCGATGAGCGGCGAATTTTTTGGCTTCTTCAGCATCATGTCCAAGTTTGCCTCCTTCCTCAGCCCGCTGGTCTTTGTGCTGGCGGTTGCCATCTTCAACAGCAGTCGGCCCGGCGTGCTTAGCCTCATCATCTTCTTCGCCGTTGGCATGTATTTGCTGTGGGGGGTGGATGTACCGGCCGGTAAGAAGCTGGCGCAGGAGAAAGAGGCAGAGATTCTGCGAAACGCTTGATCCAGTAATCGGTAATCAGTGACTGTTTACTGATTACCGATTACTAATTACTGACCCCACTGTCCCCCCCGCTCTCGCTTCTTTTGCCCCTGCTTCTTCTTGGCTTCCAACCGTTTTTCCTGGGCAGCACGGCTGGGTTTGGAGGGTTTGCGTTTTTTGGGTTTGATGAGGGCGGCGGCAAGGAGGGCTTGAAAGCGAGAAACGGCCGTTTCCCGGTTCCGCCACTGACTGCGCGAATCTTGTACATGCACCTGTAGCACCCCTTCCTTGTCCAAGCGACCGGCCAGCCCCCGCAGCAAACGATCCCGCATCTCCTCATCCAGCGACGGCGACTGTACCACATCAAACAGCAGCGTCACCCGCGTCTCTGCCTTGTTTACATGCTGCCCCCCCGGCCCACTGCTCGTAGAAAAGCGAAAAGCCAATTCTGACAGCGGAATCACAAGCTGCTCGTTAATCACCACCACATCTGCATCCATCAACTCTTATCCCAGGGCAATCGGCAATGAGAAGGTGATCGTTGTCCCTACGCCCCGTTCACTTTGCGCCACCCAAATATCCTCATCATGGGCATCAATCGCCATACGGCAAAAGGCCAGCCCTAGCCCGGTGCCACGCCGCCGCTGCCCCTCACCGGTAATAAACTTCTGGAACATATGATCCCGAATATCGGCTGGAATTCCTGGCCCATTGTCCACCACTGACACCAGTACCCGCCGCCCACTTTCGGTGCTGGCACTGCGAGCCTCTACACGAATCACACCCCGGCCGG
>JAGQGA010000271.1 GCA_020432595.1 Anaerolineales bacterium
CGTGGGGTTTTAGCACGCTGCGGTTATGGTGCCGCTCGCTTTCGGCCGCCAGGTCACGGATAAAGCCGTTGTTGTCAGTCATGACCTGGGTACAGTAGCGGATGAGATCGGCCGTTTCCTCGGCATCGCCCACCGCTTCCATCCGGTTTTTGCCCACTTCCAAGCTGAGGGCAGCAGCGAGGTAAAAAACACGCTCGCTGATCAAATCAGCTGCTTTGTTGAGCAGTGCCACTCGTTCTTGCCAGGGCGTGTCGCGCCAGGCTGGGAAAGCGGCTTTGGCGGCGACAACAGCCTCAGCCACATCCTCAGCATCCCCCTGCTGGAAATGACCGATGACCATGCTGGTGTCAATGGGGCTTGTTTTGGTAAAAGTGCTTCTGCCCTCACGCCAGGTGCCGTTGATATACATGGGGTAGTTTTTGCCCAACTCGGCTTTAATCGCCGCCACATCTTCTTCATAATACTGATGCAGCAGCGGGTCGGGGCTGCTCATGTTTGAGTAGGTTACTTTGATGTGTTTACGTTTTTGCGCCATAACAATGCTCCTTTAAAAGGGGGGACGCGGACGAACAAAGATAAACACGGATGAAAGTGCTACATTTTGAATGTCACCCGCGATGATTCGCTGTTCAAAACATCCCGTGGAAAATAAGTGGACCTGTATGGAACAGGTAAGATTCAAGCGTTCGGCAGCAATATCAGTGCCAGCGCCGTGGTGGTGTTTACAACGTCGGATCGTAACAGGGCGATTATACCAACCTTGTGGTAAAAATCATCCTTGCCGGTTGGCTTCCTTCTGTTTACAATGCAGCGTATGACAAAACAGGAACAGGTATTAAACGGCCGTTATCGCCTCATTAAACGTATTGGCAGCGGCGGCATGTCCATTGTGTACCAAGCCCAGGATATGTCGCTGGGGCGGCTTGTCGCCATCAAAATGCTGCATGAAAGCCTGACCGGTGATGAAGGCTTTTTGCGCCGCTTTCAGCGCGAAGCCCATGCCGCCGCCAATCTCTCCCACCCCAACATCGTCACCGTCCACGACATTGGGCAAGACGGGTACAAACACTACATCGTGATGGAGTATGTGGACGGCCGCACCCTCAAACAAATCATCCGCGACTACAAAAAGCAAGGGCAAACCATGCCCATCAGCCGCGCCCTGCAGTTGGTGGTGCAAATCTGTTCTGGCATTGGCTATGCCCATCGCTCCAACCTTGTTCACTGCGATGTCAAACCGCAAAACATTTTGGTGACGCGGGATGACCGGGTAAAAGTGGCCGACTTTGGCATTGCCCAGGCGCTGAGCGAAGCCACCCACCACGACCAGCCCAGCCGGGTATGGGGTACGCCGCAATATTTTTCGCCGGAGCAGGCGCAAGGGCATCCCACCACCCCGGCTTCTGATGTATACGCCATTGGCGTGGTGCTGTATGAAATGCTGACGGGGGAACTGCCGTTTCAAGCTGACAGCCACACGGCGCTGGCACTGAAACATATTCAGGAGCATCCCCCGCTGGCAAGCGACCTCAACCCGGCTGTGCCGCCGCAGCTTGACCAGATTATCAACAAGGTGTTGGCGAAGGAACCAGCCGGCCGCTACCGCACAGCGGGGCAGCTTGGCCGTATTTTGAGTGCCTACCGGGAGCGCAGCTTGGCCGACACGAGTGCCATGAGCTTGCCCCCAGCAGAAACGGCCGTTCCCGTTTCCGAACTGCCCACCCAAATTTTTACTCGGCCTGAACCTGCCCACGACACCCCGGCCCGCCCCATGCAGCCCATTCGCCAAACGGCCGTTAACCAGCCACGGGAAGAAAGAGAAACGGCCGTTTCCGTCCCCGTGCCAGCCAGCAACCAGCCAGATTGGATTGCCATTGGGCTTGGGATCACCGCCCTCATAGCCCTGCTAGGGCTAATCCCCCTTTGGTATTATGTCTACCAAGCGTGGGTCGGATAGTCAAAATTTGCCCACCAGCATTTGACAAAATTCCATACCTTGATATAATTCCGTCTTGTTGTTGCGGGGTAGAGCAGAGGCAGCTCGTCGGGCTCATAACCCGGAGGTCGCAGGTTCGAATCCTGTCCCCGCTACCTAATACGAGAGAAAAAGCACCTCAGTTGAGGTGCTTTTTTGATCTCCCTCGTACCAATTTCCCAATAGTAAGCCAATTTGTTAGCTGTTTACCTTTTACTGAAGGCTGTTTTGTCTGTGAAATCTGCTATGATTATCGTTGGGTTCAAATTGTAGTGAGCAACGGCATCTCATAGTGTCATGATTCGAAGGGATGGAACGATGATGCTGACATAAAACACCCGCTTCATCCATAGCGGGAGTCAATTGGAGATCGAGGCAAACACCATGACACAAAAACAGAGCGTCATTCTGGTGGTAGATGACCAACGGGTCAATCGCAGAATGTTGGAAATGAGCTTGCAGCGGCAGGGTCACTGTGTGCAGCAGGCGGATAACGGCCGTTCTGCCCTCACCCTGCTGCGCCAACACCCCTTCGATTTAGTCCTGCTCGACATCATGATGCCGGAAATGGACGGCTTTGAAGTGCTGCAAACCATCAAAAGTGACCCCGTGCTGCGCCACATCCCCGTGGTCATGATTTCCAACCTCGACGACCATGACAAAGCCATTGCCTGCATTCGCCTGGGAGCCGATGATTATCTCCCCAAACCCGTTGACTCCATTCTACTCAAAGCCCGCATTGACTCTTGTCTGCTGCGGAAAAATTGGTATGACCAGGAGCAAGCCCTGCTGCGACAAATTCAAACCGAGCGGGAAAAGGCCGAGCGACTGTTGCTCAACGTGCTGCCCCCCACCATTGCCGAACGACTGAAGCAAGGGGAACAAAATATTGCCGACAATTTTGACAGTGCCACCGTTTTGTTTGCCGATTTGGTAGATTTCACCCCCGTTGCCTCGCAAATTCCGCCCAAAGAGCTGGTGCAACTGCTCAACGACCTTTTTTCTGTGTTTGACCAGCTTACGGAAGCCCACGGGCTGGAAAAGATCAAGACGATTGGCGATGCCTACATGGTAGTGGGTGGAGTGCCGGAGCGACGGGATGACCATGTAACGGCCGTTGCTGACCTCGCCTTAGCCATGCGCGACCACATGCAGCAAGACGGTCACCATTTTCAAATGCGGATTGGCATTAGCACCGGCCCGGTGGTGGCTGGCGTGGTGGGGCAGCGCAAATTTATCTATGATTTGTGGGGCGATACGGTCAACGTCGCCAGCCGCATGGAGTCGCAGGGGGTGGCAAACATGATTCAGGTGACTAAACAAACCTACTTGCTGCTGCGTGACCAGTACGAATTGCGACAGCGTGGCTACATTACCGTCAAGGGCAAGGGGCGAATGCCTACGTACTTTTTGATGGGACGCGGACAAACGCGGACAAACGCGGATGCAGGATAATTACCGCAGACCGCGCAAGATTCGCCCCGGCAAGCCTGGCCCCTCGTAAACCAACCCCGTATAAAGCTGCACCAATGAGGCCCCAGCGTCAAGCTTTTGCTGTGCGTCAACGGCCGTTCTTACCCCACCCACCCCAATAATTGGCAGCGACGTTTGCCGGGCGATGGCAGCAATGATGTCGGTGCTGCGCTGGCACAGCGGCACGCCGCTCAGCCCACCCATTTCGCCTCGGTTGGTGGCGGTCAGCCCCTCCCGACTCACGGTGGTATTAGTGGCGATGATGCCATCTACGCTATTACTTTGGCACGCCGCCAGGATTTCATCCAGTTCGGCCCAAGTCAGGTCGGGGGCAATTTTGACCAACAACGGCCGTTTTTTCCCCCCATGTTGTGTGGCTAAACGGCCGTTTTCCCCCTGCAACACCCCCAGCAAATGATCCAGATACCGCCCCCCTTGCAGCTCCCGCAGCCCCGGCGTATTGGGCGAGCTAATGTTGACGGCCAAATAATCGGCATAGGGATAAACGGCCGTCATTACCGCCACATAATCCCCCTCCGCCTCGGCCAGCGGCGTTTCCTTTTGCTTGCCCAAGCTCACCCCCAACACAAAATCGCGCTGCTTCTCCCCCAACGCCTGCAGCCGAGGCAAAGCCGCCTCTACCCCACCACTGGGAAACCCCATCCGGTTGATCAACGCCCCATCCTCGCGCAGCCGGAAAATGCGTGGGCGCGGGTTGCCCTCCTGCGGACGCGGGGTCAATGTGCCAACTTCCACATGCCCAAACCCCAGCAACGCCAGCCCTTCGGCCACGCGCACATCCTTGTCAAACCCGGCCGCCATCCCCAGCACGTTGGGAAAGGTGAGGCCAAAGAGGGAAACGGGGCGGCGGGGCAAGCTACCGGCAATGACGCGGAAGAGGGGGTGAAAAACGGCCGTTTTCCCTGCCAACGTCAACGCCCCCAACGTCTGCTCATGCACCCATTCCGCATCCCCCCGCGACAATAATGGATATATAAAAGTTGAATATAGACTCATGCCACCTAAAGAAGTTCAACTTTTGCTAAGAGCTAACATTGCATACATCCGATGAAAGTTGAACTTCTTAATTTACATAGATTGCCTACCACCAATTAAATAGTATGATTGACTCAAGTTTAAAGAAAGCACCCAAACGCGCAACCTGGCGCAAAGGAGCAAAACCATGAGCATGGATGAACAAGAAGATACAACGATTTACAAAGTGGTTGTCAACCAGGAAGAACAGTATTCCATCTGGCCGGCCGACCGGGAACCCCCACTTGGCTGGAAAGAAGCTGGCAAAGAGGGCAGCAAACAAGAATGTCTGGACTACATTGAAGAAGTGTGGACCGACATGCGCCCGCTGAGCTTGCGGAAGAAGATGGAAGAAGATGCGAAGCGGCGGGCTGCAGAAGGTAACTAAGTTGGGGACTGGAGATTAGAGATTGGAGATTGGGCTAATCTCCAATCTCCAATCTCTACCCAAATGAGCAGTAAGGCATGGATGAAAAACCATTTCGCGTCGTGCTGGTAGGGTGTGGCGGCATTAGTCGAACCTGGATGCGGGCAACGGCCGTTTTTCCTGACCTCGCCTATGTGGGGCTAGTAGATTTAGACCTGGCGCAGGCCCAACGGCTCCGCGCCGAATTTGGGCTGGAGGGCGTAGCCGTTGGCACTGATTTAGCCGACATGCTGCGCCAAACCAACGCCAACATCGTCTTTGACTGCACCGTACCCGAAGCCCACGCCGCCGTCACGCAAACGGCGTTAGCCCACGGCTGCCACGTGCTGGGCGAAAAGCCGCTGGCCGACACGATGGCAAACGCCCAGGCGATGGTGGCGGCGGCGCAAGCCAGCGGCCAACTTTACGCCGTCATCCAAAATCGGCGCTATTTAGACGACATCGTGTGCTTTCGCGCCCTGGTGCAGTCGGGCGAACTGGGGCAGCTTACCACGCTCAACGCCGATTTTTACCTAGGGCCGCACTTTGGCGGCTTCCGCGAGGCGATGGAGCATGTGCTGCTGCTGGATATGGCAATCCATACGTTTGATCAGGCGCGGTATATTTCGGGGGCCGACCCGGTGGCAGTATATTGCCACGAATGGAACCCAGCGGGATCGTGGTATGCTCACGGGGCAGCGGCGGTGGCAATTTTTGAGATGAGCAATGGAATGGTTTTTACCTATCGTGGGTCGTGGTGTGCCGAGGGGCTAAACACAAGCTGGGAGTGTGATTGGCGGGCGGTGGGAACGGGAGGAACGGCCGTTTGGGACGGTGGCTCCACCCTTCACGCCGAAAAACCTGCTGGCCACAATGGTTTCATCCGCCCCGTACAGCCCATCACCCTGCCTCCACTGCAAAAATTGCCCCATTCCGGCCACGCCGGGGTCATTGCCGACTTTTTAGCCACCCTGAACGGTAGCCCTACCGTCCAAACCATCTGCACCGACAACATCCACAGTTTGGCAATGGTTCACGCGGCCATTGAGAGTGCCAAAAACGGCCGTCGGGTTTTAATTGAAGAAGTAATCGGTCAACACAACTGATTACCGATTACTGTTTACTGATTACCCATATGACAACACAAGCCATCCTCTATATCCTTATCACCGGGTTTTTCTTCGGCACGTCGCTGGTCGCCTCCCGCTTTGCCGTCGGGCAGTTTGAACCCATCGTCTATGTCGGGCTGCGGCTGCTGGTCTCATCGCTTAGCTTCCTATTGGTCTATAGCGTGGCCGGGCGGCGTTATGCGTGGCCGAAAGGATGGCACATTTGGCGGCACGCCATTGTGCTTGGGCTAAGCTCAGCCATTGCCATGACCGGCTTCACCTCAGCCCTGCGCTACCTGTCCAGCGGGTTAACCTCCATCATTTCGACGGCCGGCCCGGCCCTCACCGTCATCATGGCGCACTATGCCCTGGCCGATGAGCGGCTGACGTGGCGCAAGATTGCCGGGGTGGCCCTAGCACTAGGCGGGGCACTGCTGCTTATTTTGCGTGGCGAAAGCGGGCTAACGGAAGTAACTCAGGTCAGCGGTTGGGGCTATGGGCTGCTGCTCTTTGCCATGCTGGTCATTGCTGGCAATACCATTTACATTCGTCGCTACACGCAGGAATTTGAGCCATTTCAGTTGACGAGCATCCAGGTCTTTGCCGCCTGTCTGCTTGTCGCACCACTGTCGCTATGGTTAGTGGGAATTGATTGGAGCGGGGTTAACTGGCAGGGAATCGGGGCGTTGCTCTACGCCGGAATCATTGGCACATTTCTTTCGTTTATTCTCTTTCTCCACATTGCCCAGGAGTTTGGCGCAACGGCAGCGGCTATGACCAACTATATCAACCCGGTCTTTGCAACCCTAGCCGGGGTTTTGCTGCTGGGGGAAACATTGACGGTAGGCATGGGCATCGGGGTAGCCATTATCATGATGGGGGTGTGGCTGACCAACAGGCACAGCCGCAGACGGGTGCCAAAAATTGTTTAATAGGTTGTTTACAAATGGGGGTAAAAGAAAAAGAGAGGGGAGGGACTAGTCAGAGGAAGAACGGCCGTTTACACCGGCTTGATTGTTGGTTGTCGTTACATCTGGACAACCCGTCAGAACTGTTCGCCTCTGACTAGCCCGTGGACATTTGGTTCAACAATCTCGATAGTGAGCCTCCTGTTTGGTAACAAACCAACAATAAGATGTCAACAGCATACGCCCTACAGAGACAAATGTCAAGGACTTTTTAGGAGATAGGTGCGCGAAGTTGTTGTTGATGAGAAACTAGGGGAAAAAGCGGGAGACAAGAAAGATGAAAAAGCGCGATGAGTGG
>JAGQGA010000272.1 GCA_020432595.1 Anaerolineales bacterium
ATGCCATTGCCAAACAGCCCGCTCCCGTTTTGCAGGACAAGGTTGCTTAACTGCACCGTGAGGTTGGGCTGAATGGTGACAACAGAGCCAGCGTGATTGCCATCAAGGACGCTGGCCTGGTCGCCCGCGCCAATGATGGCAAGATCATGGGAAATGGTGATGTTTTCAAAATAGGTTCCGGGTTCGAGGATGATGAGGGTGCATTGAGGGTCGTTAACGGCCGTTTGCACCGTCAAATAACCCCCGCTTGGCACCGCACAATCAGCGGCATGAACCTGGTACAGGCTGGTCAGCCAGCCCATGATGGACACAACAAAAAAAATGATGAGCTTGGAAACAAGCTGCCGGGTAAATGATAGGCGAAACATAATAGTCTCCTTATGTAGGAAATTCATGTATGCCTTGGGGAACCGTGCCACCCAACAGGCGTTGGGCGCGTCTAGCGATGCGGCACTAGTAGTACTAAAGTACTATCAGATTAGCACCGATGCGTTAAAAACAAGATTACAAGGGAGTTACCCACACTGTAGTGTAACGCCATAGTGTATCAAATCATACCGACCAGAGGGGGTTGCAAATTCACCTATGTCCACACAAGTATAGAGAAACCAACTACAGACCGTAGTTCGCTGAAAACAGCCTTTTTTATTTCCTACACTGTTGCACAAAACCCGCTAACTGCATGATTTACCGTCTCTATTAAGCCTTATAATCATTAAGGGTTAAGGTACCATACAGAGTTTTTCCACCAATAGCCTGTTTCATGATCACAACTTTAAAACGATCTAGTCAGGATCGCTTCCTAGAAACACTTGACAGCTTTTGTAAATAAAATTAAAATTATGCTCATTGGAAGAAAACAATTAAAAACTTCAAGGGTGATTCAAATGGCTTGGGAAACATTAAAAGCAAATTCTTCAAAAAGAACGACGAAACCTTCAATAGGAATTCAAAAAAATGGGCGTATATCATGGAATGAAGGCACACAAGAAGAGTTAGGCGATCCACAATTTGTTGAATTGTTGCTAGATCGTCAGGGAATGCGTCTTGGTCTGAAAGCAGGCCAACAGGCGGAAGAAACATTTTCGGTAAGAAAATCAGGGACTCAAAAAACTTGGGGAATAAGTGCATATGGTGCCTTGAATATTGCGAGCTTAGTTGTAGAAAAGGCTTACAGAAAATATGCAAAGGTCGAAAAAGGAATAGTTTTTATAGACATTAGCGACATTGGAAAATATCAGTAGGCTGCGAAGAAGCATTTTCAAAATTTTTATAACCTTTTCACCGCAAATATAGGAGTTATTAAAGCTTTTTCAAAGTGTGTTTGAGGTTTTTGTAATGGACTCTACCATAATATATTCAATTGTTGGAACACTGTTAGCTGGATTTATTTTATTGCTTGTAGAATACCGAACAGGTTTCTTTGTGCAATCACTATCGAAATTAACTCCTTCAAAAAGACTTTTGGCACAATATCATAAGACATCACCCATAGACAATCCGCAAGGGGATAATTCTCTAAATGTGGCAGAGAATATCAAAAACCATGTCTCTGAATTAACAAAAGATCAGCGAAACGGGCACGTAGAACTGGCGAGTGTCCGCAAGATCGATCTTGGAACAGAGTTGGTATTTCGCTATTTGGGAATCGATAATGCCTATTACACAATAAAGGTCGTAGCTGATCACAACTGGCGAATACAAGTGTATGATAAGCAAAAACTTGAAGAACTCTAAAGTAGTCTAGTGGCTTATTGGATCCGGCTGATACCGGCATATTGCGTAGCTATACATAACTTTACCATTTGCACAGAAAGATGTAAAAGCCAAGCTCACCCATCTTGTTCAAGCTGATAGCAGATGCGAAGCAGGTGGAGTTCATCATAAGGAATTTGTTCACCGCACGCCTCGAAGATGGGGCGCAGGGCAACGGTGCCATGCTCGGCAAAGGCCAGCCATACTTGTTCTTGCTGCTCTTGGGTGAGGGTGGAGGCCGCAAACAGCCGCTCAACAGCGAGGGCGTTGCCCGCTTCCACATAACGTCCTAAGTGGGAGATGATGGTGCTGCGTTTAACGCTGTAGATTTCCATAAGCTGCTCAATGGTTTGGCCGTCGGCAAACGCTTCGCCCACTTCGTCGCTACGGGAAGAACGGCCGTTTCCACCCCCACTCACCTTTGGCCGCTCCACCACCACATCCTGCTTCCCCTTCTCCTTCAGCCCATGCGCCCGGCAGTAGTCGGCAATGATCGGCAGCACAATCCCAGCATAATTTGCCACCTTCACCTCCCCGATACCATAAAGCTGCCCCAACGCCTGCGGCGAATGGGGGAAATAGGTCGCCATCTCTGCCAGCGAACGGTCAGAAAAAATGACATAAGGCGGCACGTTGGCGGCATCGGCCAACGCTTTGCGCTTTTGCCGCAGCAGTTCATACAACCCGGCATCGTAGGCCAGCAGTTCGCGGGGGGCAGAAACGGCCGTTTTCCGCTCCTCCTCCACCGTTCCCCACACCTGCCCCCCATTCAGCACCCCCCAACCATCTGCCGTCAGCTTCAAACTGCCATAATTCATATCCTGCGCCAGCAGCCCCTGCTGCACCAACTGCCGCGCCAGATGCCGCCACTGCTGCTGCGAAAACTCAGTGCCAATGTTGTAGGTTGAAAGCAAATGATGATTCCGCTCCAGCACGCTCTTCGCCTGCGACCCGCGCAGCACGTTGATAATGTGGTTTGTGCCAAACAGTTCCCCCGTCCGCTTGACGCAGGAGAGAAATTTTTGCGCCGGGACGGTGATGTCGCTCAACGCCTTTTCCTCCCTGGTGCAATTGTCGCACTGCCCGCAGTTATCCTCGGCAAACGTTTCGCCAAAATACCCCAGCAATGGCTTGCGGCGGCACTCGGTCGTCTCCACCCACCCCACCAGCGATTCCAGCCGCACGTGCCGCCCCACCTGCTCTTCCTCGGCTGCCTGCCCAATAAAATGTTTCACCGTAAAAATATCGCTGTAGCTAAACAGGAGGCGACAGTCGGCCGGCAAGCCATCGCGCCCGGCGCGGCCAATTTGCTGGTAATAATTTTCGATGTCGCTGGGCAAATCGGCGTGCAAAATAAAGCGCACGTTGGGTTTGTCAATTCCCATGCCAAAGGCAATGGTGGCGATGATAATGTCTACATCATCGCGGACAAAGCGCATTTGGTTAAGCTGCCGCGTGCCGTTGTCCAGCCCGGCGTGGTAGGGCAACACCGACAGCCCGCGCCGCGACAGAGCGTGGGTGAGGGCATCCACCTGTCGTCGCGTAGCGCAGTAGATGATACCGGACTGGTTGGGATGGGCAGCAATAAATTCCAGCGCTTGGCTAACGGTGTCGGTTTTGTCCACCACTTCCAAAAAGAGGTTTTCGCGGTTGAAGCTGGCAATAAAGGCGTTTTCGTCCTGAAAGTTGAGCGAGCTTTTGATGTCGTCGCGGACGCGGGGGGTGGCGGTGGCGGTGAGGGCGATACAAACGGCCGTTGGCAGCCGCTGCCGCACTGCCACCAATTGACGATATTCGGGGCGAAAATCGTGACCCCAGGCGGAAATGCAGTGGGCTTCGTCAATGGCTAAACAATCAATGCGGCATTGGGTGAGGGTGTCGAGGATGTCGGGTTTGAGCAGCGTTTCAGGAGCCATGTAAAGCAGCTTGATGTGGCCCTGCCGCACCTGCGCCAGGGTGTCGTAATAGGCATCAAGGCTGAGGCTGCTGTTGAGGTAAACGGCCGTTAACCCCAACTCCCGCAATTGATCCACCTGATCCTGCATCAGCGAAATCAGCGGCGACACCACCACTGTCATCCCGTCAAACAGCAGTGCCGGAAGCTGGTAGCAAAGTGACTTGCCGCCACCGGTGGGCATAATCACCAGCGTGTCGCGCTGTGCCAGGACGTTGCCAATAATTTCGGCTTGCAGCGGACGGAACGATTCATAACCGTAAATGGCGTGTAAAAGCTGCGCTGCCCTGCCCAATGGCGTATCCGCTTTTTTGGCCG
Organism: Anaerolineales bacterium; assembly: GCA_020432595.1. The sequence goes on from JAGQGA010000272.1 coordinate 4,028, forward strand.
GTTTGGGTTTGTCCAGCCGCGCCAGCACCGCTTCCTGGCTTTGCAGCTCCCCGTTTTCGTCAATATGCGCCAGCGGAACCCCCAGCGCGGCGAGCGTTGGGCCGATGAGCAGGGCGCGGTGGCAATCCTGCGGTTTGGCTTCGCTACCCATAATGGCAACGCGGTGCTGCTGTTCAAAGGCGTTGTATAGACGGCTAATGCCCTGCTGGTAAAGGGGCGTGGCTTGGACAAGGTTGTAGTCAATACGGCCGTTTGTGTAACATGCCGGGTCATCCGGCCGGCCGCCCAACAAATTGCCCATAAACACATAGCGAATCCCGTGCTGGCGCAGCGCGTCGGCCAAATTGTCCTTGGAAAACTCTGGCTTGTAGCGCGAATAGGGAGCCGAGCGCACGTCAATCAGAAAGGCAATCTGGTGCTGCTTCAGCAGTGCCAGCATCTCCTCGCCGCTGCGCTTGCCGTAGCCGATGGTGTAGATGGGGATGGTCATGGGTATTGTTGAGATTGGAGATCGGAGATTAGAGATTGAAGGGGAACCTTACCTCCAGTCTCCAGCTATCATTCAAAAAAAAGAGCCGCTTATGCAGCGACTCTGTTTTCTTGCCTATGCCCTCACGGAGATTCGAACTCCGGTTTTAAGCTTGAAAGGCTTACGTCCTAGTCCCCTAGACGATGAGGGCAACGGGTGGAATTCTACCATTGGGCGGCTTTTTGTCAAGCGTTTATTGTCAAGTTCGGTGTAAAATAATGGGCATGAAGATTCGCAGCTATCGGGCAGAAGATGCGGCAGCGTTGGCGGCAGGTGGGCGGGCGTTGGGCAGGAGGGAAACGGCCGTTTCCCTTCACCGTGAGCTAAACAGCCTCCCCAAGATGGGCGGGCGCGTTTGGGTCGCTGCCTTAAACGGCCAGCCCATCGGCTACGCCAGCGTCATTCCCCTGCCCGGTTTGCCCCACCTGCTAGAGCTAGATGGCTTTATTGCCTCCAGCCAACAGCGACGAGGGTATGGGTCGGCACTGCTGACGGCGGTGCTGGCGGCCTTGTCGGGCAGCGGCAAAACAGTCACCTACGCCGTGGGTAGCCACGACGAGCCGGCCACCCTGTTTTTACGCGCCCACCAGTTCACCATTGAGCATGAGGAGTGGCAGATGGTGTGGCAGGCAGAGGAGAGGCTAGCGGGAAAAACGGCCGTTTTGCCCCCACCCCTCACCATTCGCACCCTGCCCCAGCCGCAAGCCATCGCCCAGTTCATTGCCCTCTACGACCGCAGCTTTAGCCCCCATCCTTGGCATCAACCTTACACCCCTGATGAGGTGGCCGCTTTTCTTGCCAGCCCCGCCGACCTCCATTTTTTGTATGCCAACAAAGAACCGATTGGTTTTGCCTGGCTTCGCTTAGCGGGGGAAACGGCCGAAATTGAGCCGGTGGGGGTTGTGCCAGAATGGCAAGGGCGGGGAAACGGCCGTTTCCTACTGCAACATACCCTATCTTACCTCGTCCGCCACGGCTGCCGTGAGGTGCATTTGGGGGTGTGGCAAACCAACCACGCGGCCATTCAGCTTTATCAACGGGTGGGCTTTCGCCACACCACCAGCCGCTATTTTTACGGCCGTTTGGCGTAGCACGACCTTGTAGGGCAAACGGCCGTTTTTCACCGCCCGTTCGTCAAGCAAAAACGGCCGTTGGGGGTATGCTGCCTCCATGAACCTAAAAATTTCCCTCCCCTTCCTGCTGTTTGTCTTGTTAACCGCCTGTTCAACATCCACCCCCCCCGGCGAAACGGCCGTTCCCAGCGAAACGACCGCTCCCAGCGAGGCGGCCACCTTGGTCTTGCCCACCCCCATTGCCAACCCACCGCAGCCCTCACCAACTGTTGTTACCCCTGACCCCACCCTCCCTGCCTTCTACAACCTGCGCTTTGCCACCAGTGCCGATGCCGCGCCCCAGCCGTATTTTCCGCAGGGCACCGAGCAAATTTTTGCCGTTTGGGATTATGCCAACATGCCTGCCGAGGCCGCCGTGCGCCGCGTGTGGCGGCACAATGGGGAGCCGTGGCTGGAACGGGAAGAGGCGTGGGCAGAGGCATCCAGCGGCACGGTGCGCGATGTGTCGGTTTATGATTTTACGGGAGGCGGGTTGCAGCCGGGAAAGTATGAGGTGCTGCTGTATTTGGGCGATGTGCTGTTGGTTAACGGCCGTTTTTGGGTCAACACCACCCCCGAACCCCTCGCCGCCCCCTCCCCCGATGGCACCCTCGTTGCCCAACGGCTAGGCGACCGCTCGCTGGTGCTGGCCGAACCGCCCGATTTGTTCACCGAACTCACCGTCACCGATCACCCCATCAGCGAAATAGCGTGGCTGCCCTCTGGCAAAAAGCTGGTTTTTGTTACCGAAGACAGCACCGAGCGCATTGCCAACAGCACCATTGGCATTCGCCACGCCCTGTGGTTAATTGACACAGCAACCGGCCAAGTTGCACCGCTGGGGTTTTATGATGAGGATTTGCATGAGGTGGGGGTGTCGCAAAACGGCCGTTTTCTCTCTCTCATCAGCGGCACCAGCTATGGCGATGCCTGCATGGTGGATCGCCGGTTGGCTTTCATGGGGCTTGATGAACAGGGCAATCGGCTGTCGCTGCTGGACGAGCGCCAATTTGTGGGGTTGCCGCAGGCAAAGGCAGGCGAGATGGGGCAGTTTTACCCAGTGGATAACGGCCGTTGGGTAAACGACAACCAATTCGAGATCGCCATCGCTGCCACCTGCTTGCCTGAAAATGACAGCAACACGCTGCCCGGTCTTTACCGGCTCAATGCTACCACACTGCAAGCCGAGCGCCTTGGCGACCTCCCGCCAGCCCCCTAGTACCGTAACTTTCTAAAAATGAGGGATGAGGTATGATCGAAACATGGAAAAGATCTATCATGTTGACCTCACTCCCAGACAAGTAAAGCACCTCCAGAAAATGGTGCGTGTGGGTAGCAACAAAGCCAAAGTCATTAGCCGCGCTCATATCCTGCTTAAAAGCCATGAAGGTAAAACAGATAAGGAAATCGCTAATCTACTGTATGTTGACGAAGAAACAGTACGCCGTACCCGCCAACGTTTCTGGCATGAAGGATTAGAGATGGCTTTACATGGAAATCCATGGCCGCCGCCCGAACCAACCTTAACCGACGAGCAAGAAGCATATTTGGTTGCCTTAGCTTGTA
>JAGQGA010000273.1 GCA_020432595.1 Anaerolineales bacterium
CAGGCCGGTGGTGCGTTTGGAGGCTTCGCGGACAAGGGCGAAGGCTTCCACGAGGAGGTCGTCTAGCTCAGTGTCGTTTTCGTAGCGTTCGCGGAGAACGGCCGTTTGTTCCCGCAACGCCTCCATAGACATCTGCTCATACTTGCTTTCCAAATTTGCCACAGCGGCCACCGTTGGCTTCAAGCTGTCCATCAGCCGCTGGTTTGCGTCAGGAATGATTTTTGAAAATAATTTTTTGAACATAGCAAAAATTCTACACAATCTTTCTAAGATTCAGATTAGCCTTATGCTGGCAAAACGGCATTTTATACCGCTTAGCTAGGCTTTGCTGTTTCGAGTGTAACAAATCTTCCCCAAAAACGCTCCCTGGCACAGCAAATTAACGCAATTCATACAGAAAAAATTGTGTCGCTCGATTTATTCGTTAAATAGCTCTCCAACGCTGCGCCCCTCATGAGAACGCATAATCACCTCACCTAGCAGATCGGCCACGCTCAAGACTGTAATATTGGGCAGCATTTTTTCGGGTGGGATTGGAATGGTGTCGGTGGTCACAATTTCTTTGATGGGCAACTGCTGCAGCCGTTCTGTAGCCGGGTCAGACAGCACGGGATGGGTGAAGGACACATAAACATCCTTGGCCCCCGATGCTTTCACCAGTTCCACTGCTTCCCGAATGGAGCCGGCCGTATCCACCAAATCATCCACAATAATCACATCCTTGTCCTGGACGCTGCCAATCAGCGACAGTGCCTGCCGTTGGCCGCTGTTGCCCACGCGCCGCTTTTCCACAAACGCCAGCGGGAAATCAAGCTCGGCCGCATAGTTGCGCCCCTTTTTAGCATACCCCAGGTCGGGTGTCACCACCACGGCATCCAACTGCTTCTGGCGAAAATAATCAATCATAATGTGGAAGGCGGTCAGGGAATCGCCGGGGATTTTGTAGAAGCCCTGGATTTGGTCGGCGTGGAGATCAATGGTCATCCAGCGGTCGGCTCCGGCCACTTCAATCATGTCGGCCAGCAAACGGGCGGTGATGGGCACGCGGGGCTGGTCTTTTTTGTCGCTTTGGGCATAGGCCATGTAGGGCACAACAACGGTAATACGGCCGGCCGAATCCCGCTTCAAACAATCAATGGCAATCAGCAGCTCCATGATGTTGCGATGAACGGGGCGGCTGTGGCTTTGAATGATGTAGACATCCTGCCCGCGCACGCTGCCGTGCAGCCGCACAAATAGGTTCTCGTTAGGAAAGTCTTGAATATCCCAACCGCTCAGGGGAATGTTGACATATTCAGCAATGCGCTGCGCCAATTCGGGGCAGCCTGAGCCAGCAAACAGTTTAATATCTCCGTACATATTGTCTCCCGCTAATGTCTGTTGCAACGGTTTTACAGTAAGTCCTTTCTCAGCCAATACAATTTGTGGAGCAAGTTACAGGTAACAAGTGGCAAGTTTTGTCGGCTAACGCGACCTGCCACTTGTATCTTGTTACTTGCCTACCTCTTTAGCACAAGTGCCATAAGCTGGTCGGCGGCGGTGTAGGGGTCTATCTGACGCTGGGCAACGGCCGTTAATAACACCTCACGCTCTGTTGGTAAAACGGCCGTTTGCAGCCGCACCAACAGCCGATCCTGCAACAACCGCTCCACCTCCCGCTCGCTCCGCGCCCGTTCCCGCGCCAGCCATTGCCCCGTTGTCACCAAATGCGCCCGGTGCGCCTCCACCTGCTCGGCCAGCCGTTCAACCCCTTCCTCGGTAATGGCAACCGTCCGCAGCACCGGAATTTGCCACGCATCCTTCGCCTTCTCCGCCACCATTTGCGGCGCAGCCAAAACCCGCCCATGATGGCGCGTGCCACCCAGCGGCCCCAAATGCAGCATCATCTCCAGCGACTTGACCGTATGGTCTGCGCCCGGCTTATCCGCTTTATTAACGACCAAAATATCGGCAATTTCGAGGATGCCCGCCTTAATTGACTGCACATCGTCCCCCATGCCGGGTGCCTCGATAACCAGCGTTGTGTGAGCGGCCGAGGCCACATCTACCTCTGCCTGCCCTGCCCCCACCGTTTCCAGCAAAATTTTATCGTAACCAGCGGCATCTAGCACCTGAATGGCCGCCGATGTCGCCCGCGCCAGCCCGCCCAGGCTGCCGCGTGAGGCCATGGAGCGAATAAACACGCCGCGATCCCCGGCTAGGTCGCGCATCCGCACCCGGTCGCCCAGCAATGCCCCGCCGGTGAACGGGCTGCTGGGGTCTACGGCGATGATGCCCAGGCGAGACCCCTGGCGGCGCAACGTTTTTGCCAACGCCGTGACCAGGCTGCTTTTGCCCGCCCCAGGTGGGCCAGTGATACCAATGATATGGGCGTTGCCAGTGTGGGGATAGAGGTGAGAAACGGCCGTTTGTGCCTCAACCTCACTATTTTCCACCAGCGTCAGCAGCCGCGCCACCGCCCGTGGCTGCCCCGCCAGCACCTTTTGCAGCAGCTCATTCACCCCGGATAACACCCCAAATAAAGGCACTAATCTCGTCAATGCTGGCACCCGGCCCAAATACCCCTGCCACCCCCAGTGCCTTCATCGCCTCTGCATCCTCTGGCGGGATGATGCCACCTAGGAACACAGGCACATCGGTCATCTCATTTTCTGCCAGCAGCGTCATAATGCGCGGAATAAGGGTGTTGTGGGCACCCGACAAAATGCTCAGGCCAATCGCATCCACATCCTCTTGCAGCGCCGCTTCCACAACCATCTCCGGCGTTTGCCGCAGCCCGGTGTAGATGACTTCCATACCGGCATCGCGCAGGGCGCGGGCAATGACCTTGGCTCCACGGTCATGACCATCCAACCCGGGTTTGGCAATCAGGATACGGGGTTTTCGTTCTTCAGCGGTCATCGGCATTCTCCAGCTTTTACTGTTTTTCTGATTATACCGAACTCTATCGGGCTGTACAGACCACCTACGGCGAACAATGTCATTCCATTGGTGCAAGTAACAGGTGGCAGGTGGCAAGTCTTATTTGCGAACAAAACTTGCCACTTGCCACTTGCTACTTGTTTACAGCTATCAGTACGCTATTGCCTCCCCCTCCGATTCCCGTATACTTTTTCTTATGCCGCAGTTGATTGAGTTGGTTGAATATGAACAAACGGCCGTTTCCCCCCAACACCTCTCCCCGGAGCTAGGCGAATGGCTGTGGCAGCAGTACGACCCCCGGCTATTGGTTGAATTCCCCAGCCCCAAAACGGCGCAGCAGTGGCGGCTGACCTCGCAGGGATGGGTCGGCATCATTCCCGCATCGCCAGAACTCACGCTGCTGCTTCAGCCCAAGGTGCCGCTGCACAACCTGTTTGGCATGTGGCATGTGGCCTACCATTTGCCCAGCTTTCGCCTGCTTGACGGCGCGGTGCAGGTCACTTCGCTGGCCGATTTTTACCAGCAGTTGGCGCGGCTGCTGGCGGAGCAGGTGCTACAGCGGGCGCGGCAGGGGTTTTACCGGGCGTATGTGGCGCAGGAGGGCAAACGGCCGTTTCTTCGCGGCCAACTCCTCACTCGGCAACTCATGCAGCCATCGCCCAACCCACTGCTGACCTGTCGTTATGAAGAACAAACGGCCGATTTGCCCCACAACCAACTGCTGGCCTACACGCTGGAGCGGCTGGTGCGGAGTGGGTTGTGTGCGGGGGAGGTGGAAACGGCCGTTCGCCGCGCCGCCCACACCCTGCTCCCCCTCACCACCGCCCACCCCTTCACCCCTGACGACTGCACGCGGTTTTCATATAATCGGCTCAATCAGGATTATCAACGCCTCCACGCCCTGTGCCGCTTTTTGCTGGCCCACACCGGCCCCGCCCACCGGCTGGGCAGTTGGCAAATGCAGCCGTTTCTGGTAGACATGGCGCGGCTATTTGAACTGTTTGTAGCCGAATGGCTCCGCACCCATCTGCCCAACGGCTGGCGCATCACCGCCCAGGAACGGCTAAGCCTGGGAACCGGCGAGGCACTGCGGTTTGAGATCGATTTGGTGCTGTATGATCCGGCCGGCCGTGTCCACGCCGTGCTGGATACCAAGTACAAGGCACCCGACAAAACCAGCAACCCGGACTTTAACCAGGTCGTCACCTACGCCAAGGCCAAAGAATGCCGCGAGGCGGTGCTAATCTATCCCACACCGCTACCCACCCCGCTTGATGTCCACCTAGGCGACCTCCACGTTCGCAGCCTCACCTTTGCCCTAGATGGCGATTTGGAGACGGCAGGACAGCAGTTCCTGGCAGATTTGTTAGATGATATAAGCAATGGGACGCGGACAAACGCGGACGAACGCGGATAAATCTGCGTCTTTGGCGAAATTTTTGATGGCAAACACAACGCTTGAGCAGCAGGTTTTGGCTTATTTGGCAGCCCACAACGTGGTGACGCTGGCAACGCAAGGAACGGCCGGTTTGTGGGCAACGGCCGTTTTTTACGTCAATAACCAGTTCAATCTCTATTTTCTCTCCGCTCCACACACCCGCCACAGCCGCAACATTGCCGAAACGGGCTGGGTGGCGGCCACCATTCAGCAGGAATACCACGAGTGGGAAGCGATTCAGGGGATTCAATTGGAGGGCAGGTGTAGGTTGGTGCAGGGTGAGGAGAGAGAAACGGCCGTTTCTCTCTACGCCAACAAATTCCCCATCATCGGCCCCACCGCCCCACCCCAAATTGCCCAGGCACTTGACAAAATTGGCTGGTACAAGCTCACCCCCACCCACCTCTACTTTATCAACAACTCGCTCGGCCTCGGCCATCGGGATGAATTGAGAATTGAGAATTAAGAATGGAGATTTGGGAACGGGATGATCATTCTCCATTCCCAATTCTCCATTCCCAATTCTCAATTCCCCAAGGTTTCATGAAACGACTCATTATTGGCATTTCCGGTGCCAGCGGCGTTATTTACGGCATACGCATGTTAAAGATTCTGAAAGGGGTAGCCGATGTGGAAACCCATTTGGTGATGAGCAGCGCCGCCAAACGCACCATTTTGCTGGAAACCGATTACCAAATCAGCCAGGTAGAGGCATTGGCCGACCAACTTTACAGCTTTAACGACATTGCCGCCGCCATTTCCTCTGGCTCATTCAAAACAATGGGCATGGTTGTCATCCCCTGCGCCATCAAAACGCTCTCTGCTATTGCCCATTCCTACAGCGATAATCTGTTGGCGCGGGCGGCTGATGTGGTGCTAAAAGACCGGCGCAAGCTGGTGCTGGTGGTGCGCGAAACGCCGCTCCACCTCGGCCACCTGCGGCTGATGACCACCGCCGCCGAAATTGGAGCGATCATCGTCCCGCCCGTACCTGCCTTTTACCATCGCCCAACTACGATAGACGACATCATCAACCAAACGGTGAACCGGGTGCTGGATTTGTTTGAGATTGAACTGGATAAGGATTTATTTACGCGCTGGCAGGGGGGAAATCGGTAGCGGATGGTAGGGAGGCTAAGAACGTTACACGAAGAAACACAGAGAAGGCACAGAGTTACACAGAGAAAAAACCTCTGTGTAACTCTGTGTAATGATTCTTAGCCAGCATGAATAGTGACGAGGGTGATTTCTGGTCGGGTGAGGAAGCGCACGCGGGGGGCACTTAGCCCTTCAAAGCCCACGCCTCGGCTGATGTAGAGGTTGGTGCGCCCTTCCTGATAATGCCCCATCACATACCGCCGCCCTAGCTGCGAGCTAGTGAGCAAGGGGCCGATGATGGGCAGACGAACCTGGCCGCCGTGGGTGTGGCCGCACAGATAGAGGTCAATCCCTTCCTGCGCCGCCTGGGGCATGAGTTCGGGCGAATGGTTGAGCAGTAGTTGGGGCATGGTTTGGGGAGCAACGGCCGTTAATCGCGCCAAACGAGCAATATCATCCGGCAAATAATGGGTACAATCCATCCCCAGCAGCGCCAGTTGCCGCCCCTTGCCCAAATCAAGCTGCACACAATGTTCGCGCAGCAGCGTCACCGGCAGGTCATCAAAGATCGGCACCACGTTTTCGCGCAAATCAACCGGCGGCGTTCCCAGCGTGGCATAAACCCCATACGGTGCCCACAGCCGCGAAAGCAGGTCGTGAACCTGGCGCAAGGTTTTCGGGTCGCTATTGTTGGAAGTGCTGACATAATCACCTGTGATGACGATCAGATCGGGCTGCGCCTGCTCGATATGGGCCAGCAGTTGGTCTTCCCGGCGCGTCCACCGCTCCAGATGGATGTCGCTAATGTGGAGCAGGCGAATGGGGGGCGTGCCGCTGGGCAGCCGGTCAGAGGTGATAGCCAGCTCGGTAAGCTGTAGTTCCGATGGTTCAACCACGGCTCCCCAGTAAAGCGCCAGCGTCGCAACCAGTTGCACCAGCACCAGCAGGGCAAAAAGCCATGTCCAGTTGACCCAAAACGCCAACACGCCCAGCCCAATGGTTGCCGCCAGGCGGGGTACCGCCAGCGCCATTTGCTGCGGCTTGCGGGGGCCAAAGGAGATTTGCTTTTGCCCCAGCACAATCAAAGTGGCGCTGTCGGCTCCCATTGCCAGCAGTTGAATGAGACCAATGCCAATGGCGACGCTGGAAGAAACGGCCGTTTGCCACACCACCGCCCCCACTGCCGACAGCAGCAGCAGCGTCAACGCCAGCCGGGGGCGCGACCAGGCCGTTGCCCGGTTGAACGTCACCAGCACGCGATGGGTCATGCCGTTTTCAAAAATATTTGTCGTGGGTGTAAATTCCGGTGTTTTGGGTCCAATCACCTGGGCAATTGGTTTGGAAGAAGAAATCATATTACCAGTGAATAATTGCTCGGCCACAGTGTAACTCCTATGTTGTTGTGTGCTAACGGTACAGTGTTGCGGCTATCGTTTTAGCTCCACTTTCGAGCATATGCCAACAACCTTAACATTTACCTTAAAATGAGTAACGGCCGTTTCCTTCGACAAAGACACCAAGTTGACTACAATTGGTCACGAATTTTTACTGACGCATATGAAAAAGAGGTTCTGTATGTTGACAATCCGCCGCCCTTTCATTGCCACCATCCTGCTTGCCGCCCTTATCGGCCTGCTCACACTGGTTGTGTCTGCTCAGTCAGAACGTCCCGACATCATGCAGGGAAGAGAAACGGCCGTTTCCCTCCCTTCCCTTGCCGCCGCCCCTTGCATAGAC
>JAGQGA010000274.1 GCA_020432595.1 Anaerolineales bacterium
GAATCATCTGTGTTTTTCCCATCCGTGTTTACAAAATTATCGACAAAAAATTGTCGATGCTGGTGCGTAAGTGCCTATCATTTCCCCTTGACAAAGTGTCTTATGGACACTACACTACAAAAGTGTACCAGAAACACTAATTATCAAAGGTGAAATAATGACCAAGCGAAACCTGATTTTGGCAACCGATGCCTATAAACATACTCACTGGAAACAATATCCACCGCGCACCGAGCGCGTTTATTCTTATTTGGAAAGTCGCGGCGGGCGGTTTGATGAAACCCTCTTTTTTGGGCTGCAATATTACCTGCGAGAATATTTGGCGGGGGTGGTCATTGAGCCGTGGATGGTAGATGAGGCGGAGGCGTTTTGCCGTAAGCTGTTTGGGGCGGATTATTTTAACCGAGAGGGGTGGGACTGGATTGTGCGGGAGCATAACGGCCGTTTACCCCTCCGCATCAAAGCCGTCGCCGAAGGCACGGTTATTCCCGTCCGCAACGTCCTCGCCACCGTGGGAAACACCGATGAGCGCGTTCCCTTCCTCACCAACTTCATTGAAACCCTGCTTATGAAAGTGTGGTACCCCACCACCGTCGCCACCCTAAGCTGGCAAATCAAGCAGCGTTTGGGGCAATATGCCACCCTCACCGGGGCGGAATGGAACCCGTTTTTCCTCAACGACTTTGGCTTTCGCGGCGTTTCCTCCACTGAAAGTGCCGGGCTGGGCGGCATGGCCCATCTGGTCAACTTTTGGGGAACCGACACGCTGGCGGGCATCGAATATGCCATGCGTTACTATGACAGCGACGTGTGCGGCTTTTCCGTGATGGCGGCTGAGCATTCGACCGTCACTTCCTGGGGACGCGAGCATGAGTTGGAGGCGTATCGCCACTTTATTGAGCAGTTCCCCACTGGCCTCATGTCAGTGGTAGCCGATTCGTTTGACATTTATCACGCCGTTGACCAGCTTTTTGGCGTGGAACTTAAAGATGAGATTTTGGCGCGGGACGGCAAATTTGTGGTGCGCCCCGACAGCGGCGACCCGCCGACAATGTCGGTGGCGGTGCTGGAACGGCTGTGGCAGCGGTTTGGCGGCACGGTCAACGCGCAGGGGTACAAGGTGCTGAACCCCAAAATTGGCATGATCTATGGCGATGGCATTGATTACGACAGCATTGGCGATATTTTGGCAGCGGTGAGTGGGGCTGGCTTTAATGTGGATAACATTGTGTTTGGCATGGGCGGGGCACTACTGCAAAAGTTAGACCGCGATACGCATAAATTTGCCTTCAAGGCGAGCGCGGTGAAGGTGGCGGGGGCGTGGCGGGACGTGTACAAAGACCCGGTGAGCGACCCTGGCAAGTCGTCGAAGCGGGGGCGGTTGAAGCTGGTGCGGGATGGTTGGGGTGGGTATGAAACGGTGGCCGAAGCCGATTCGCGGCCGGATGAGCTGGTGACGGTGTTTGAAAATGGCGACATTCTGCACCACTACAGTTTTGACGACGTGAGAGCGCGAAGTGAGCGACAGGAGGCAGTTTGGGCTGGTTAACAAGGCTGGTGCGTTGTGCCAGTCACGCACAACGCACCAATCCTCCGTTAAATTCGCCCAACCATTGACCCAGCATAGCCCGTCATTTCGATGTAGCCTTTAGCGGTAATCGGCCGGCCGTCAAGCGTACCGTTAAACTGGACGGCTCCTTCCCAGTAGACGGTGGTGCCAGTTAGCTCCTGGTTGGGCATTAACGGCCGTCCTTCTACATCCAGCCCCAATTCCCTCACCCGCAGCCGCCACCCCATCGGGTACGTTGCCCCCGATGCCTCACTCGTCCAGCGGTCTAACACATCCAGTTGCCAACTGCCTGCCGTCACAAGCTGCGTTGAGCCGTCGGGCTGTACAAAAATGCCGTCCGGCACAAAGGTAAGTGAGCCATCCTGCCGCCGAATTTGCACCAGCATCAACGCCGCGCCGTTGTCAAACTGGAGCGAGAACCAATCCCAGCCGACGGCATCGGCGGTGAGGGCGTTGGTGGAATATTCGTGGTCTTTCCAGGCCACGCCTGTCACCTCAACCGTCCCCTCCGGCAGCGTCACCGTGCCGCGCACCTGCTGCTGCACAATCGAATAGTAGTAGGAGGCATTGCCCGGCTCTGACCCCTTTTGGCTCAGACCACCGTCCCCCTGCAAAACGGGGGGCAGGGTTTGGTTCAGCAGCAGGTCAATGGCAACCTCCTCGGTTTTGGCCTGTAGCCGCACCTGCCCCGCCACCGTTTCAGCCATAGACCAATCTTCTAGCCAGATGCGGTACGGTTCGGCTTGCGCTCCAGCCAGCCCGGCGGCTCCTCGGCTAAACCGTTCGCGCTCGTAAAAACGGCCGTTTTCCCCATCGCTCACCGTAAAATGCGCCAAATACACCTGGTTCGTGCGCCAATCCGATTCCGTGTCGGTAGCTTCGGCAGTAAGAGCGCGGCGGAAGATGGTGAATTGGAAGCCAAACGGCCGTCCAGCGGCCGTCTCCAAATTCCCCGTGTAATACCACCACTCTGTTTGGTAATCCTCATGCGCCCCCAGATCGCGGGGGAACTGCACGGCGTTTGGCTCAGTGGCGCGGGCAAAGGGGTTGCCGTTGCTGTCGGCGGGCAGGGAGAGGAAGGAGGTGGTGGGGGGAGAAACGGCCGTTTCCCCTCCACGCCCCCACAGCCACCAGCCAGTAGCCAGCAAAAACAGTAAAATCACAAACCCAACTCGTTTCACCATCAATAAACCATTCCCTTGGTCAATACCATAAAATCTTTCATTTGATAATAGCTCGCTTATCTGCCGCAGGGCAGGTTGCCATACTAACTATTGTGTCGTTGTCGCTCACCATCATTTCTTGTGCAGGCGCAGCACCATCTGATGCAGGTGCGATGTTATCTAAAAGTGTAACATAAATGCTGCCTCATTTTATTTTCATCGTCCTCTTATTCATGAGCAGGAAAATCTACCAATAGCATTCAGCGAGTGCTAAATCTTGCCATTGTATAAGGTAAACAGACAAAAAATGAATAAGAAAGCTATGTTGAATAAAGTACCCCAAATAACTCTTTTCTTTTGGGTGATTAAGGTCTTGTGTACAACCATTGGAGAAACAGCATCCGATTTTCTCAATGTGAATCTAAACTTTGGCCTTTATGGAACGGCCGTTGTTATGGGCATATTCCTAGCCGTAATGCTCATTCTGCAATTTCGTGCGCGAAAATATACCCCCAGTTTATACTGGCTGTCTGTAGTTTTAATTAGCGTTTTTGGCACGCTTATAACCGACATTTTAACTGATAATCTGCACTTTCCCCTGGAAGCAAGCACTATCCTTTTTAGTATCGCTTTAGCAAGCACTTTTGCAATTTGGTACTCGCAGGAGGGGACAATTTCAATTCATTCCATTTATACAACCCAGCGGGAATCTTTCTACTGGCTTGCCATTCTTTTCACGTTTGCCTTAGGCACAGCGTCTGGCGACTTAATGGCCGAAGGGCTAAGTTTGGGGTATCTAACAACAGGGCTGATTGTATGCGCCACAATCATCGCGGTGGCTGTCGCTTGGCGGCTGGGGCTTGATGGGGATCTCTCGTTTTGGATCGCCTACATTTTAACGCGCCCCCTGGGAGCATCCATTGGTGACTATCTTTCCCAAGACCCAGCTTTTGGAGGTTTAGGCTTGGGGGCAGCCATCACCAGTGCGGTCTTTCTCGCTGGCATTGTCGCCGTTGTAACCTTTTTGACCATTACCCAATATGATTTGGAAGCTACATCGCCCGCTGCTGTTGAAAACAAGCCCAAGAGATTCCCCGTCACGTGGCAGGTGGCTGGCGTTGTCGCCACATTGATGATTCTGTCCCTAGGAGGATATTATGGGCGTTCGGCTCAACTGTCAGCCCTGGAAGCTGCCCATGCGGCATTCGGGGTCTCCTTAGGGGATTTGTCTCCTTTCCGCCAGATTACGAAAGATACACTAACCTTGGTGCAGAATAACGACTTGAATCAGGCCAAAACACGCATCGCTGACCTAGAAACGGCTTGGGATAATGCACAGTCCACCCTGAAACCAATGAATTCTGGCAACTGGTTTACCATGGACGCGGCCATTGACGATGCCTTAAAAAGTCTCCGTGCCAGTCATCCTGATGCCACACAATGTGCTGCATCCCTACAAGCATTGCTCAGTGTGATTGATTCCCTTGATCCTCAACCGGGGTGAAATTGGGGTGCCTACTGTTATTATCTTTAATGGGTCACAAGTTTACGGCCGTTTTTCTGCAAAGTGTGTGAGGAAAACGGCCGTTACCGTTGACTGCACCCTAACCCTCCTGCCAACCGCCACCATAGCCGCACCATAGAGCGTATGCGATACGCCCCTACTCCTCACGAACGGCCGTTGCAATCACCATCCCTCCCAGCCGCCACGCTGGGTAAATCCCCGCCAGCAGCGCGGCAAGGACGGCCACGGCCAGCGATTGGACAAAATAACCCGGCTGAAGCTGCATTTGCAGCGTCCAGCCAAACGAACGCACGTTGATGACATAGATCAAAATCCAGGCCAGCACGTACCCCACCGGCATCGCCAGCACCCCCGCCACCGCCCCAATCAGCCCCGTTTTCAGCAGCGTCAATGCCCAAAGCTGGCGCAGCGTCATTCCCGTGGCGCGGAGGATACCCAGCTCCCGCGTTTGCTCAAGCTGCAAACTGAGCAGGGCGCTCAGCACCCCAATAAACGCGACGATAACCGCCAGCAGCCGCAGCGCCGAGGTAATGGCAAAGGTGCGGTCAAACACCTCCAGCGACGTTTGGCGTAACGCCTGGTTGGAGCGAATGTCGAGGGCTTGACGGCCGTTTATCGCCCCCTGCATCTCCCGCACCAACTTGTCCACGTCAGCTCCTGGCTCCACAAACAGCGCCAGCGACGAGGTAGCCTCGTCCTGCCACAGCGCGGCGTACTGCCCCTTGTCCATAAAAATGGTGCCTCGGTCGTTGGCATAGTCGTAGATGACGGCCAGCACGGGGAAGGTTTGCGGACCAACGGCCGTTTGCAGCGTCAGCGGCGGCGGCGGAATGGGCATGTTTTCCTTCAGCACCAACGCCTCGGAAATAATCACCCCTTCGCCCAGCGACAGCCACGGATTGTCCACGCCGTCGGGTTTCCAGGCATAGGGGCGGTTCCCCCGCGACACGTCCCCAGCGGCGGCGACCAACTGCACCGTGCGGCCTAAATCGGGGGCAAACACTTCGGACGGGCGGGCAACGGCCGTTTGCACCACCCCCCGCCACGCGCTCAATTCGGCAATAATGTCGGGCTGAATCGCCCCGGTGTCGCGGGTGGCGGTGGCTCCCGGCGGCGAGACGTAAATGTCGGCCTGGAGGGTTTGCTCCAGCCACTGGATGACGGTGCTGCGGAAGGAGCCGATCATAATTGAAACGCCGACGATGACGGAAACGGCCGTCATCAGGGCGGCAATGGCGACGGAGGTGCGGCTGAGCGAACGGCCGATTTCTCGCGGAGCCATGCGCCCCAACACCCCCAGCAGCTTGTCGCCCAGTGGAGCCAGCCAGCGCATAAGAACGGCCGTTGTTGGCGGCGTGAGCAGGGCGGCGGCAATCAATACGGCAAACAGCCCAGCGAATGAGGCCACCAGCCCGCCTGCTTGTGACCAGAGCAGGAGAACGCCAACGGCCGTTAATACCGCCCACGCCAGCAGCAGCCACGGCAGCAGTTCTCGGATTCGCCCTTCGGCAGCGGAACGGCGCAGCGTTGTTTGCGGCGTGGTTCGCATCGCTTCCCAGGCGGGAACAGCGGCAGCGGCAGCGGCGGCCACCACCCCAATCAGCAGCCCCTTGAGCAAGGTGGCGGGGGGAATGGTGACGCTTTGGACGTTGACCACAAAATAGAGGTCGTTGATCGTTTGGGTAATCAGCCGCACCGTCCCTTGCCCCAGCACAATCCCCAGCCCCACCCCCAACACGGCTCCCACCAGCCCCAAAATAAGCGATTCGGCCAAAATGAGCTGGAAGAGCTGCTGCCGCGTGACCCCTAAACAGCGCAGCACGCCAAAAAGCGGCCGTCGCTGCACGACGCTAAAGGTGACGGTGTTGTAGATGAGAAACATGCCGACGACGAGTGCAAGCAGGCTGAGGGCGGTGAGGTTGAGGCTGAAGGCGGCGGTCATTTGCTGGATGGCGTTTTGCTGGGAAGCGGCCGTTTCTAGCCGGGCAGCGGCGGGCAAAATGGCCTGAATGGCGGGCAGCAACGCCGGATCTGGCACAATCAGGTCTATGTGACTCAGCCGCCCCACCTGCCCAAATAGCTCCTGGGCGGTGGCGATGTCGGCAAAGATGAGGTTGCTGAGGGCGCGGCGACTGCTGTCGTCCTGAGGGGTGAGCAGGCCAACGATGGTGGTGGGATGCAAACGGCCGTTAATCTCCACCATCACCTCATCCCCCAGCCCTAGCCCCGCCGGTTCCGCCAGCGATTCGGCCAGCACAATGGCGTTGGGCTGAGTCAGGAAGGGGGTCAAGCCATCGGCATTCCCGTCACCAGAGCCAAAATAGTTGCGAAAGGGTGGCTCGGCAAAGGGGTCAATGCCCACCAATCGGATGGGCTGTGGTCCCAGCGCCGCTGCCTGCACATATCCCTCGACGACGGGCGCGGCCAGTTGGTAGCCCAACTGCTGCCGCAGCCGCTGGTAAACGGCTTCGTCCAGCCCATTTGGCCCACCCTCAATGCGATGGGTGGTACGCCCGGTAACGGCATTGGTGGAAAGGGCAAAGGCGCGGCTGGCGGAGCCATTGGCAAGGTCAATGGAGACCATCATCGCCACGCCAATCGCCACGCCGACGATGAGCAGGATGTACTGAAACGGCCGTTGGCGCAGCCGCCGCCAGGTGAGCCGCCAGAGGGGGGTGTTATTGGTCATCGGTAATCAGTGATCGGTAATCAGTAATCGGTGATCGGTTATCGGTTTTTAGGCGGTGAAGTTTGGCCAGTTCGACGAAGGGGAGCGCGGCAATGATGGCCATCGGCGTTTGGGCGGCGACCATGCGGTTGAAGTTGGGGGCGCTCAGCGTCAGCACCGTTGGAGCCAGCATCACCAGCAGCCAGAGCAGCAAAAACATGGGCAGCGGCTGCCGCCAGCGCCACAAAGCGATGAGCA
>JAGQGA010000275.1 GCA_020432595.1 Anaerolineales bacterium
AACCCGTCCCCAACTCCTCAGCCAAATCCCCCACGCCCACATCCTCATCGTCCGCCTCGCCCACCACATTGATGCCGAAATCATCCAGGCCGGCCGCCAACTACAAGCCATTGTCACCGCCACCACCGGCCTCGACCACATAGACCTGGCTGCCGCTGCCGCACAGGGCGTGGCAGTGCTTTCCCTGCGCGGCGAAGAAGCCTTCCTCCGCACCGTCCCCGCCACCGCCGAACATACCTGGGCTTTGCTGCTGGCACTGGTGCGCCACATCCCCGCCGCCACTGCCGCCGTCCAGCGCGGCCAATGGAACCGCGACCAATTTCGCGGGCGCGACCTGTTTGGCAAGCGGTTGGGCATCATTGGCCTGGGGCGCATCGGCCAAATCGTCGCCCGCTACGCCCACGCCTTTGGCCT
Organism: Anaerolineales bacterium; assembly: GCA_020432595.1. The sequence continues at coordinate 415 of JAGQGA010000275.1, forward strand.
ACACATCCACGCCTACGATCCCCATCTCATGACCTGGCCTGCCAACGTGGCGCAGCACCTCCAGCTAGACACCTTACTAGCGACCTCAGACATCATCACCCTCCATGTCCCCCTTAATGAAAACACCACCCACCTTATTGGTGCACGGGAATTGGGGCTGCTTCCCCCCGGTGCCTTGCTCATCAACACCTCACGCGGAGCCATCCTAGATGAAGCCGCCCTGCTGGCCGCGCTCCAGGCCAACCAGCTTGGCGGTGCGGCACTAGATGTGTTAGCGGCCGAAGTAACTGGCACAATTACCAGCCAACATCCCCTCATCCAATATGCCCAAACCCATTCCAACTTGCTCATCACCCCCCACATCGGTGGAGCCACCTACGATTCGATGGCAATGACGGAAATTTTTATGGCGCAAAAACTGCAGCGGTTCTTAGAGACTGGAGATTAGAGATTGGTCAATCCCTAATCTCCAATCTCTAATCTCCCCTTTCCCATTTTTCTTCTTACGGCAAAGCTTACAATCCCCATCCATCCACATATTTTTAACGCCTTCTTGCTTGTTGTTGTCTAGCGGCGTTATTTATCATACCAAGCAAAATTAGCGGCAGTATCGGCATAGTAAAGGTATTGGTAAATGAAAAAAAGCTACTTCGCATTCACTGGAATTTTTATCCTGCTGCTGTGGGCAGCCATTAAGCTGGGTGAAGGGGTGCAGACATCTTATGCACAAACGGCCGTTTTCGCCGCCCCCGCCGCCCAAGGAGAGCCAGAAGACAGCGTCAACATTGGCGACCTGCTCGACACCCTCAAACCCGACGACCTCGATCTTTCCCTCTTTTTAGAACTCCTCTTTCCCGACAACGTCAGCCGCGCCAGCAACGACGTTGACCTGGACATCAAAATCCCTGATTTTGGCTTCAGCATGGCCTTTGCTGGCAGCGAAAACAGCGCCGACCCGGCCGAAGATCCCACCATCGCCCTCAAAGGCCAAGTGGCCTTCACCGCCAGCGAGCAAATTATCTTCACCATGCAGGTTGGCGAACCCATTCCCTTGCCGTTGACATTGGTTTTCAAACATCGTTTGGACGAAGGGCTGTTAAAGCTAGAGCTAATCAGCGGCAAATTCGGCCCCTTCAACCTGCCCGAAAGCCTCATTGTCAAAACCGAATCTTTTGTCAATGACCTTTGCGCCGGGCTTGTTGGTGGTGCAGCCCCCAACATGACGGTGGAAAACGTCCACTTTGAAGACGGAGCCATCACCTTGGTGATGCAGCGGCACTAATTAATTGAGAATTGGAAATTGAGAATTGAGAATGGTCATTCTTAATTCTCAATTTCCAATTCTCAATTCCCCATTTCCCATGTTTTCCTGGTATGTTGGTTGGCAGCAAGGTTTGCTTTGGCAGCGGGTGGCGCGTGGCGCGGGCTGGCTGCTGGGCGGGAATGCGTTGGCAACGGTGTTAACGGCCGTTCGCGCCCTCATCCTCGCCAACCTGCTGGGAGCCACCCAATACGGCACGCTCGGCCTCATCATCGCTGCCGGTGCCTTGTTTACCCGCCTCGTTGAATTCCGCTCCGGCGAGGCCGTTGTCAAATATGTCAGCCACTTTTTGGCGCAAGGGCAAACCACCCCAGCAACGGCCGTTACCAAAGCCACGATGCTGATTGATTTAGCCGGCAGCCTAGCTTCCTATCTACTCATGGTCATCACCGCTCCCCTTGCCGCCACCTACCTCACCCACGACCCAGCCAACGTCCCCCTCATCCGGCTCTACGCCCTGACGCTGCTGCTGGCTGCACCCAGCGGAACGGCCGTTGCGCTGCTCCGCCTCAGCAACCAATACAGCCAACTAGCAGCCCAAGATGCTGGGGTAGCCCTCTTGCAGTTGGTTGGCAGCGTTGCCATTCTTTGGGCGGGCGGCAGCCTACCCCATCTCATTCTCTTTCTGGTTATCGCCGCCGCCATCCAAAGCGGACTGCACCTTTGGCTCTGGCGGCAAGCCGCCCGCACCTTGCACCTGCCCCCTTGGCACACCGCCCCGCTGCACCTGCTGCGCGAACAGCAGCAGGAAATCGGCCGTTTTTTGCTGGCAACCAACCTAACCGGCACGCTCAAAGGGGTGCAAACCAATCTCGACACGCTGCTCATCGGCTTTTGGCTCGGCCCCACCATCACCGGCTACTATCGTCTGGCACGCAACGCCGCCCAGCTTTTTGCCTTTCCCGTCAACCCGCTCTACCAAGTGGCCTATCCTGAATTTGTGCGGCTGTGGCCGCAGCCGCAGCAGTTGCGCCGCTTTTTCTGGCAAATGGTGCTGTTATCGGGTGGGTTCGGGGTGGTGGCAGGAACGGCCGTTTCCCTCACCGCCCCCTGGCTCATCCGCACTTTCCTTAACCCCAGCTACCTAGCCGCCCTGCCCGTCTTCAACCTTCTGCTCATTGGCATCATCATCATTCTCGCCAGCCAATACCTCCATGCCCTGCTGCTGGCCGGTGGCCGCGCCGCCCCCACCGCCTGGGGCTACGCTGTCGGCGTGGCAGCCCAAATCATCGTGCTGCTTGTCACGCTTCCCAGCATCGGCCTCATTGGTGCAGGGTATGCCTTTATCACCTTTGCCGCCACCCGCGCCCTTTGGTTAGCGTGGGCTGGTAGAGACGCAAAATCTTGCGTCTCTACTCCATCACAGCATTTTTTATCCTAAACATAAATAATCTTATGCCAACGATTTTACTTGCCATCCCCTTCGGCCAAACCGTGCGCGATGTCCTCTACTCTGACACCTGGCGCACGCTGCGGCGCACACCCGATCTTCGGCTTGTCATCGCCACCCAAGCCGCCAACGACCCGCGCTTTATCCAAGCCTTTGCTGCGCCCAACGTCCACATTGAACCCCTGCACCCCTACACCCCTGGCCGCTTTGAGCACACCTTACGCAGCTTTCATCTGGCAACCCTGCGTAAAAAATCCAGCACCATCGCCATGTACAGCCAAGACCCCAGCTACGATGGTGGTCTGCGCCGCTTAACCCCGCTGGCCGATGCTGCCCAATCGGTGCTGGGCGATGCCAAATTGAACGGTTTGCTCAGTTGGGCTTCGCTCAACCTGGCTCCTACCTGCCAATATGCCGATCTGTTTGACAAATATCAGCCCGATCTGGTAGTAGTCACCCGCGTGTTGGGTTCGTCACCCGATTTTCCCATTCTCAAGCAGGCAGCGCAGCGGCAAATTCCGGTGCTGGCCCTGGTCAGCAGTTGGGACAACTTCACCAGTAAGGGGTTTTTCCCGTTTGGGGTTAACTGGCTGGTGGTGTGGAATGAGGTGATGCGCAACGAGGCCATAGAGATGTTTGGCTTCCCCGCCGAACGCATTTTCCTGAGCGGCATTCCCCGCTTTGATCCCTATTTTCGTGGTAAGGGATTCCGCAGCCGCGAAACCTTTTTTGCCGAGTTAGGGCTAGACCCTCACAAGCCGCTGATTACCTTTGCCACCGCCACCCGCCACCTGCTCGTCTCTCCCCACGATGCCACTTCGCCCGAACCTGAAATTGTAGCCTATTTGGCCGAGGCCATTGCCGCCAACGCCTTTGGCCGCGAGGCGCAGCTGCTGGTGCGGCTGCACCCGCTGGCCGATCTGGCGGCCTATGCGCCGCTGGCGGCACACCCGTGCGTGACGCTGCAAGTGCCGGGACAGCAGCAGGGAGCATTTGTGGATCGCACCTTCTCGCGGGCAGATGACCGGGAATTAGCGGAAACGATGTGCTACAGCGATGTGGTGGTTAATATCGCTTCCACCACGACGATTGACGCGGCGGTGTTTGATACGCCGGTGGTGGGGATTGGGTTTGATATGCGCGGCGAACGGCCGTTTCTCCACTCCCCCCGCCGCTTCTATGCCTATGAACATTACCGCAAGCTGGGCGAAACGGGTGGTTTCCGCGTGGCCTGGGTCAAGGAAGACCTGATCCGCCACGTTCGCGCCTATCTTGACCAGCCATCGTTGGACAGAAACGGCCGTTTGCACATCGTTCGCCAGCAGTGCCACACCACCGATGGCCGTGCCGGTGAGCGCGTCGGCCAGCACATCCTCACCATTTTGCAGCAAATTTGCGCCGAAAAGTTGGACATTCGAGAACCCCAACCAACCCATCTCCAATCTCCAATCCCCAACCTCCCCCAACCATGAGCAAAACCATCCTGATCACTGGCGGAGCCGGCTTCATCGGCTCCCACACCGCCGATGCCCTGCTGGCACGCGGCTACCGCGTCCGCGTCCTCGATTCCCTCATTAGCCAGGTGCATCCCGGCCGCCGCCGCCCCGATTACCTCGCTGCCGAGGTGGAACTGCTGGTGGGGGACATTTGCGACCCCGAAGCGGTGGCGGCGGCTCTCGAAGGCGTGGATTATGTCTACCACATGGCGGCCGAAACAGGGGTAGGCCAATCGCTGGTGGAGGTGGAGCGGTATTTTCAGACGAATGTGACGGGAACGGCCGTTCTTTGGCAAACCATCCAGCGCACCCAAGCCCCCATCAAAAAGGTCATTCTGGCCTCATCCCGCGCCGTTTATGGGGAGGGAGAGTACAGTTGCCCCACCTGCGGCGTGGTCTACCCCGGCCAGCGAGCCGCTGCCCAGCTTCATGACGAACAGTGGCACCCCATCTGCCCCCACTGCCAGCGGTTGCTCTCCCTGCGCCCCGTCAGCGAAACCACGCCGTCCCTCCCCGTTTCGATCTATGGCCTAACCAAGCACAACCAGGAAGACCTGTGCCATCTGATGGGCAAAACACTCAACATCCCCGTGACCATCTTGCGCTACTTCAACGTCTATGGACCGCGCCAGGCACACACCAACCCCTACACGGGGGTCGTCATTCACTTTTTCCGGCAAGCAATGGAGCGGCAGCCGGTGCCGCTCTATGAGCGCGGCTTGCCCATTCGGGATTTTGTCCATGTGCTGGATGTGGTGCAGGCCAATTTGCTGGCCCTCCACGCCCCGCCGGCCGTTGGGTCAGCCGTCTACAACGTGGGCAGCGGGCAGGCGATGAGCATTCGGGAGTTGGCAGAGATGGTGTTTACGGCCGTTAATCTCCCCCCCCGCCTGCAATCCACCGCCCGTTTTCGCCTAGGCGACATCTTTGGCTGCTACGCTGACCTCAGCCGCATCCGGCGGCTGGGCTATACCCCCGAAGTTGCCTTTGCCGATGGGCTGGCAACGCTGCTGGGCGGGTGGCAATATGAACAACAAACGGCCGTTGCTGACATTGACAGCGAAATGCGCCGCTGGGGGGTGCTGCAAGGGTAATGCGAATCCTCTTCGTTGCCATTGGCGAAAAACACCGCGCCAGCTCCCGCTTCCGCGCCTACTGGTGGGCCGACCAGCTTGCCCAACACGGCCATGAGTGCCGCGTGCTGCCCTATTTCCGCAACCTGCCCCCCGGCCTTGCGCTGCGCCCGCCGCTGGACAGTCTTTACCGCCGCCAGCTTATTTGGCACACCGTCTACCGGGAAATTTTGGCCGGGGCAGCCTGGGCGGATGCGGTGGTGCTGCAAGAGGTGCTGCTGCCGAAGTGGCTGTTAACGGCCGTTCGTCACCGCTGCTCCCGCCTCATTTTTGACTTTTCCGACCCCGTTCACCTGCTCGATGACGTGATCGCTTCGCCAGTGCTGCGGCTGCTGCACCGCCACCAAAGCAAACCCCGCTTTGCCGCCACCCTTGCCGCCGCCGATGCCGCCATTGTCGAAAACGATGCCCTGCTGCCGCTGGCCGCCCAACATGGCTGCCGCGCCGTCGTCATGCGCGGCCCTATCAACACCACCCATTTTCAGCCGCGCCCCGCCACCCCCCGCGACACCATCAACATCGGCTGGACGGGCGGGGTGCGGACGTTTGCCCATTTGGAACCCATTTTGCCGCTGCTGGACGAAATTGGGCAGGCTTGCCCGCAGGTGCAGCTAACGCTGGTGGGTGCACCGGCCAACACCGGCTTGCGCCACATTCGCCACCAAGTGGTGCCGTGGCGGCTGGAAACAGAGCCAGCGCAAGTGGCGGATTTTGACATTGGGCTGTTTTATCTGGCTGATGGTGCCTGGGAACGGGCGCGGGGCGGCGGCAAGCTGCTGGTTTATTTGGCGGCGGGGGTGCCAATTGTGGCTTCGTCGGTGGGAATTGGCGGGCAGTTGGTGGGAAACGGCCGTTTTGGTCTCCTCGCCGACACCCCCAGCCAATGGCGCGATGCCCTCTGCCGCCTCATCAACGACCACGCCCTGCGCCACCGCTTCGCCGCCGCCGCTCGGCAGCAAGCGATTGACCAATATTCACACGAAGCATATGCCCCGCTAATGCTTTCGCTCTTAAAAAACAGTGATCAGTAATCGGTAATCGGTAATCAGTACTGGTCACTGATTACCGGTTACTGATTACCCAGAAGTATGATGTTTAGTGCGCTTTCTATCAACCGACAGTACAAAGTAATCGGGTTTGTCATCACCGCCATTCTTGGCTGCGTGGGGATGGGGCTATTGATTGGGGTAAATGCGACGGTGACAACGGCCGTTTATGCCAACCCCACTCCCCTCCTCATCCTTGCCGTTGGCACGCTGCTGTTTGGCCTTTTCTACCTGCTCTACAAAGATTGGCTCATCCCGCCGCTCCCCTTCCTCGCCATTTGGACCATCTCCCTGTTTTTGGTCAGCATTGATGTCGAGTACGTTGGCTTCTACCGCTTTTTTAACCAG
>JAGQGA010000276.1 GCA_020432595.1 Anaerolineales bacterium
ACTGGAGAAAGTATGGAAGCGCAATTCCCGTTTCTCTCTATCATTACACTGTCGCCCATTTTGGCAGCAGTTGTTATCTTGCTGTTGCCAGAGGAACGGCGCGAAAATGCTCGTATGCTGGCTTTGGCTGCCATGATTCTTGGCTTAGCACTCTCACTTGGGGTGTACATAGGCTATTATCAATCACTTTCTGGCATGCAGGGTGTTTTGTGGTCAGACACGCTGCTCTTTGTGGAAGAGGCTAAGTGGATTCCCAGCTTGGGTATTGGCTACATCATGGGTGTTGATGGGTTAAGTGCCACCTTGGTGCTGCTCACTGCCATTGTGGGGGTGGGCGGTACGCTTATCTCCTGGAGCATTGATGACCGTCCCCGCGAGTTTTTTGCCTTCTTTATGCTACTGGTGGCTGGTGTGCATGGGGTGTTTGTGGCCGTAGATGGCTTTTTGCTCTTCTTCTTCTATGAGCTGGCTGTGCTGCCCATGTACGTCATGATTGTCATCTGGGGTTGGAAGGAACGGCGCGAATATGCGGCGATGAAGCTGACGCTCTATCTGCTGATTGGGAGCTTTATCTCCTTTATCGCCTTCCTGGTGCTGTATTTCAAGCTGCCGGAGCAGGGTTTGCCGATGACTTTTGATCTGCGCGTGTGGGCGGAGGCGAATTTCCCGTTTGATGTGCAGGTGATTTGGTTTATGCCATTGTTCTTGGGGTTTGCGATTCTGGCAGGTTTGTTCCCGTTCCACAACTGGTCACCCGATGGGCACGTGGCGGCACCAACGGCCGTTTCTATGATTCACGCTGGGGTGTTGATGAAACTCGGTGCCTACGCCTCCATGCGCGTTGGTATCCAGATTTTGCCCGAAGGCACCGTCTTTTGGATGCCTTTCATCATCTTGCTTACACTCATCAACGTTATATACGGCTCCTTCATTGCCATGCGCCAAACCGACATGAAATACCTCATTGGGTATTCCAGTGTGAGTCATATGGGGTTGGTCTCCATGGGGTTTGCCGCCATGAACCTGGAAGGGTTTGTGGGTGCTTCTATCCAAATGGTTAGCCACGGTGTCATGACCGCTCTCTTCTTCTCTGTGGTCGGGATGGTTTATGACCGAGCCCATACCCGCAGTATGGATGAGCTAAGTGGGATGGGCAAGGTGTTCCAATGGCCCATGGTGGCCTTTATCCTCGGTGGTTTGGTTTCCATGGGTATGCCAGGGTTGTCAGGCTTTATTGCCGAATTTCCCATTTTCCTCGGCGTGTGGAGCGGTGGTGATATGAGTTTAGCTGGAACGGCATTTAATCTAAACCCGGCCAATTATTATCCCTGGATCGCCATTGTTTCCTCTATTGCTATCGTTATTACAGCGGCTTATGTGCTGCGGGCGGTTGGCATTGTGTTCTTTGGGGATTATGACCCACACAAATGGCACGATATGCGACCGATTCTTGCTATTGATAAGGCAACGCTGGTTGGTTTTTGTGTTATTTTGGTCATTATCGGTATCTTTCCCTCGGTGATTGCGCCGATGGTCGAGGCTGGGGTGGCTCCGGTCGTTAACCGTTTGGAAACGGCACAACAGGCCGCCAATTTTATGGGGGCTGCCCAAACGGCTGCTACCCACCTGTTTGCCTGGTTGGGAGGTGCATAGGTGAGTTCAAATATTACCCTCTCCTGGTGGTTGGCTATTGTCCCCGAAATTAGCCTCACCGTTCTCCTGTTTATCGTCTTGCTTTACCATCGGTTTGTGAAACCGGAAGACAAGCGGCAAATCGGGATTTTTACCGCCTGGGGTGCGTTTGTGACCCTACTCATCACACTGGGTCTGTGGCTGTTCTTTGCCGAGCCAGGTGTCGAGCCGATGTTGGTTTGGGGTGGGATGATCCGGCACGATTTGGTGACGCTGGTTTTCCGTGTCATGTTCCTGATAGCACTCATGATCACTGCGCTGATTTCGGTTGAAATTGAGCATCTGCAAAGCAGCGAATATTACGGCTTATTGGTGTCAGCTACGATTGGCTTTAGCCTGATGGCAGCCGGGGCTGACTTGATCATGATTTATCTGGCATTGGAAACGGCCAGTATTTCCTCCTACATTTTAGCGGGCTTCTATACCCAAAATGCGCGTTCTTCGGAAGCGGGGATGAAATATTTTGTCTATGGGGCGTTTGCCACAGGGATTATGCTTTATGGCATGAGCCTGATTTATGGGTTGACAACGCAAACGAATTTGGTTGCAGTGGCATCGGTGTTGGCAGGGCAGACAAGCGCGTTGACGAGTACGGCGGCTCCGCTGGTAACGGCCGTTACGCTCGATGGCGGTGCTGGCATTTCTACGTCAGTCAATGCCGTTTTGCTGCTGGCAGCGGCCATGATGGCAGTGGGGTTTGGTTACAAAATATCGGCCGTTCCCTTCCACTTCTGGACACCAGACGTTTACGATGGCTCTCCTACCCCGTTCACCGGTTTTTTGTCTACGGCTTCCAAGGCGGCTGGGTTTGCCATCTTTATTCGCGTCTTTTCGGCCGGCGTGCTGGGAAACCCCAGCAGCAGCATTTGGTGGGGGATGTTGGTTGCCATTTGTATCGTCACAATGGCTCTTGGCAACTTTGTCGCTATTTTCCAAACCAACATCAAACGCCTCCTGGCCTACTCTAGTATTGCTCAAGCTGGCTACGCCATGATTGGGCTAGTCACCTTTTCCCAAAGCGGCTCTGGTGCCACGATGTTCTATCTGCTCATGTACATCTTTACTAATATTGCTGCTTTTGGTGTGATTATCTTGGTCAGCAACGTCACAGGCTCTGAGGAGCTTGACGATTTCTCAGGCCTTAGCCGCCGTTCCCCCTATCTCGCTTTAGCAATGATGTTGGCGATTCTTTCGCTAGGTGGTATTCCACCCACGGCTGGTTTTCTGGGTAAGTTCTTTTTGTTCAAAGCGGCCGTTGATGCTGGTCTCTGGTGGCTGGCTCTCATTGGCATCGTTCTTGCCTTTGTTGCCCTCTACTACTACTTAAGCATCATCAAATACATGTACCTCTATCGCTCGGACAATGAAGACAAAGCCATTCCTATTTCCCGTGCGGCACAGGTTGGTTTGGCATTTTCTGTTTTCTTCATTATCCTGCTAGGGGTTTATGCTGGCCCAGCTATTGACTGGACTAATCAGGCTGCCGCCGCCTTTTTTGCTGGCTGATCAAGCAGAATATAAATCAAAAATTCGTTGTCATGGCGGGCGTTTGTGATATAATTCCCAAACGCTCGCCAAAAAAGCTAAGTCACGGTGAGTAAAAATCAACAGCACATTAATCAAACTGCTCTTTTAGCTGGCGTCATCGGTCAAGTTGGTTGTGTTGTTGTCGTAATCATCGGCGTGGCGCTTGGTGCGGGTATCCTTCTGGATAGATTCCTTGGTACACGTGCAATTTTTACAGTCTTACTTATGGTGGGTAGCGTTCCCGTTGCCCTCTACATCACGGTGCGTGTGAGCATGACGGCTGTCGCACGTTCCCAGCAGTTATTAGAAGAAACAAAGAACGTAGATCAAGCGGAGGAAGCAACCGAAGAATGAAAAAACGTTATATCGTTTACGGGTTACTTATTGTTCTGCTCTTGCTAAGCATCATCCCATCGTTGACACCGGTCTTACCGGTTATCCAACTGCCGGGTGAAGTTTTATGGGCATGGCCCGGAGGGAAATCCTTCCTGGGTGGTTTGTTTGGTGCTGGGTTTACCAACACCTTCTTGGCAACCCTGGTCACATTTGTCATTGTTCTAATCATGGCGTTTCGTTTGCGTGCCAAATCCAGAACAGCTAATGACGTGCCGTCGGGTTTCTACAACTTCTTTGAGATGCTTGTTGAAATGCTGTATGGGTATGTGGAAAATGCGGCCGGCAAATGGGCTAAAAACTTTTTCCCATTTTTCATGACTTTCATCCTGTGGATCGTTGTTTCTAACTGGATGGAGCTTGTCCCTGGCGTAGATTCCATTGGCAAGTGGGAAAACCTGCCTCATTTTGAAGCTGAAAAAGCTGTTCAACTGGCCGAAGCGGAAGCTGAAGCTGCTGGTGTTCATCTTTCTGAGGAAGAGATTCTTGAGATTGAAGAGACAGTACACCATGAGGTGGATGAGGCCAATGTTGGGAATGTGCAGAACGGTATTATCTTAACCAAGGCTTCTGAGCCAAAGCCTGATAATGCTGATTGGACAATTGTTCCTTATTTGCGTGCTGCGGCGACTGACCTTAACTTTACTCTGGCTATCGCTATCATTTCTGTGATAATGACCCAATACTATGGGATGAAAGCACAGGGCATGAAGTATTGGAGCAAATTCTTTACCTGGAATGGCGACAAGATTAAGGAAAATCCGCTGGCAATTATGGATACCGGTGTTGGTATTCTGGAATTTGTCAGTGAGGTCTTCAAGATAGTATCATTTGCCTTCCGGCTCTTGGGTAACATTTTTGCTGGTCAAGTGTTGCTTTTCGTGATTGGCTCGCTGGTACCTGTGGCGAACTTGCTCTTCTGGTTCCTGGAATTTGGGGTTGGGGCACTACAAGGTGTTGTGTTTGCCTTGTTGACCCTGACCTTTATGTCTGGTGCGACAGAAAGCCACGGTCACGATCACTAGGAACTGTATTTTGTCAATTTAATCGGGATTTTTTAGCCTGATTTTTAATAAGTAAAAACATAGACTCGATAATCAAGGATTTGGAGGATATTTATTATGGATGCAGAAGCTGCAGCTTTGATTGCAAATGGTTTGAAACTGTTAGGGGCTGGTTTAGCCATGACAGGTGCTATTGGTGCTGGTGCTGGCGTAGGTATCGTTGTCGGTGGCGCTGTTCAGGGTATTGCGCGGAACCCCGATGCAGCCGGTACCATTCAGGGTAACATGATCTTGGGTGTTGCTCTTGCAGAAGCGGTTGCTATTTACGCTTTGGTAGTAGCACTGATTCTGATCTTCGTGGCGTAAAGTTTAGCTTGGTTGGCATTTAGCCAATTTAGAGAGGAGCAACATGGAAGCTTTAGGTATTAACTTAGGCTACATTATCATGCAGATTGCGCTCTTCATTATTTTGATGACGGTGCTGCGTAACTATGCGTATGACCCCATCATCAACATGCTGGAAGAGCGGAAAGCCAAAATTGCAAAGGGGCTGGAAGATGCCCGTCAGGCAGCCATTGCGCGTGAAAATGCGGATGCAGAGGCTAAGAAGATTTTAGACGCAGCGCGGGCAGAAGCCTCCAAGGTTCGCCAAGATGCGGCCGTTCAGGCAGAGGAAACGGCTAAGGGTATTGTTGCCCAGGCACATGATGAAGCTCGTGGTGTTGTGGCAGCAGCCCGTGATGGTGCCTTGGAAGAACGTGACCGTATTCTGTCAGAACTACGCGGTCAGGTGGCAGCGATTTCTATTGCTGCGGCTAACAAACTGGTTGGCGAATCTTTGAGCGAAGACCGGCAGCGGGCGTTGATTGGTGATTTCTTTGCCAAGGCACCGGCCAAAATCGCTGGTCTAAGTGGTAATACAGCTGAGGTTGTTAGTGCTTTGCCATTGACCGATGCTGAACAAGCTAGCCTGAAAGGTTCAATCAAGGCTGAGAATGTTTCCTTCAAAGTTGACCCGAAGATTTTGGGTGGTTTGATTGTTCGGGTTGGTGACCAGGTTGTAGATGACAGCGTGGCAAGCCGGATGAGTGCTTTGGGCGGTTCGCTGAACTAAACATTACTTGTTATCAATGAAAAAAAGGACCAGCAACTTGCTGGTCTTTTTTGTTCTTATCCACTTTTCATGGGCATGTATTGCATGAGCTTTGAGGCGAGGTTGGCAAGTGGTAAGCTTTGGAGCCAGACACGCCCTGGCCCAGTGAGCGTTGCCAGAAAGAGTCCCTCACCACCAAATAAAATGTTTTTGACACCTTTAACACGGGTAATGTCATAATTGATAGATGGCTCGTACATGGCAATGTGACCGGGATCAACCTTGACGGTTTCTCCTGCTTGCAGGGTGTATTCGCGTACTTCACCCGCGATCTCTACCCAGGCGATGCCTGGCCCGGTGAGTTTTTGCAGGATAAAGCCCTCGCCCCCAAACAAGCCTGTGCCTAGTTTGCGCCGAAAATGCACCTCCAGGGCAACACTTTCCTCAGCCACCATAAAAGCATCTTTTTGGCAGATGCGGCTTTCGGTAGCACTGAGCGCGACAGGGATGATTGAGCCGGGAGCTTCGGGGGTGAAAGTGACGGTGGCGCTGCCTTGTTGGCAGGTGTATGTGGTGAGGAAGAGGGATTCGCCAGCCAGCGAGCGGGCTAATCCTTTGAGCAGCCCGCCGCGTGTGTTGGTGGACATTTCGACATTGCCGCGCATCCAGGCCATGCCGCCCGATTCTGTGAACACAGATTCACCTGTGTTGAGGTGAATGTCAAGGGTTTGTAAGGTTGTGCCGTGGATATCGTATTTCATAGTTGCCTCCTAATTACAATAACGCTACCGTTAGGGAGTATATACAGGATGCAGTTAAAGAGGAAGTGATGCTTGACCAAGCCATAGAATTGCCTGCCGAATTTTTGCCGCCAGATTACCGGGGTGGCTGCATTGCCAATGTGCCTGCAACGATTGCGGCCTTGCTTGATGTGCCTTTTATTGGTTTGCCACCGCTGTATGGGACGTTATGGAAGCCGCTGCAAGGGGATGTGAAGCGGGTGGTGCTGCTGGTGCTGGATGCGTTGGGGCAGAATTTGATTGAGCGAGAACATAAGTTGGTAGCTGGACTGCGGCAACAAACGGCCGTTTCTGCCCAACTCACCTCTGTTTTCCCGTCCACCACTGTCGCCGCTCTCAGTTCATTCTGGACGGGCGGTGCCCCGGCACAGCATGGCATGGTAGGGTTAAATTTACTTCTGCCAGAATACGACACAGTGAGCTTTATGCTCCAGTTCCGCGCCTCCTATGACAGAACGCCAGACAGCTTGGTCAATGCCGGGTTGAAGCCGGAGGAGTTTTTGGCTGTTCCCGGTTTTGCTGAACAGTTAGCGGCTGGGGGTGTAGAAACCCATGCCTTTAAGGGGCATGAAATCATTAAATCGGTGTTGAGCCAGGCGCATGGGCGTGGGGTTAAGGGGAACCATGC
>JAGQGA010000277.1 GCA_020432595.1 Anaerolineales bacterium
CACGCTGTGCTGGGTTGGCTTAGTTTTGAGTTCGTTACTGGCTTTGATGTAGGGCAAATAGGTCACATGCACATACAGCGTGTTTTCATATCCCACATCGGAGCGCATTTGCCGCAGTGCCTCTAAAAACGGCAGCCCCTCAATATCGCCCACGGTGCCACCCACTTCCACCAGCACCACATCCGCCTGGCTCGTTTCCGCTACCAGGTAAATGCGCCGCTTGATTTCGTTGGTAATGTGGGGGATCACCTGAATCGTGCCACCCAAATAGTCGCCGCGCCGTTCACGGGCAATCACATCAGCATAGACGCGCCCCGTGGTCACGTTGGAAAGCTGGTTAAGGTTGATGTTGATAAACCGTTCGTAATGCCCCAAATCGAGGTCGGTTTCGGCTCCGTCCTCGGTCACAAATACTTCACCATGTTGATAAGGCGACATGGTACCGGGGTCTACGTTGATATAGGGGTCGAGCTTCTGCACCGCCACCGACAGCCCCCGTGCCTTTAAAATGCGCCCCAATGCCGCCGCGCTCACCCCTTTACCTACCGAACTAACAACACCACCCGTAAAGAAAATAAATTTCGTCATCTTGCTCCTATACAAAATAAAAGTGGGGCATGTCACCTTGGCTGACATGCCCCACAAAATTTCGCGTTACTTTTGCTTAGAAGGCTTTTTTCGCACCATCTTAAATAAGCCGCGATAGATCCTCCACAGCCCGGCGCATATCGAGGAAGATAAGCCCGAGTTTGGCATCAGCACGAGCCAAAACGGTCAAAACGGCTTCCTCGCCAATCGCCATTAACACAATGATACCGGCACTGCCTCGAATATAAACTTGCTCCAACGTTCCGCGCTTTAGCTCATCTGCAATCCGATCCCCCAAAGACAACATGGCGGCCGACATAGCAGAGACTCTGTCTTCGTCTACACCAGATGGTAGAGCCGAGGCCATGATTAAGCCGTCAACGCTCACAACGGCTGAGGCTTCTATTTCTGAAGCAGCTTGTAAATCGCGCAGGCGATCCACCATCATTTCTGTACGTGATCTCATTCAGACTCTCCTTCGGAAAGGTTGCACCTTCATTACAATCTAAAAGGATTATGTTATCTTGGAATGGTGCGATACTACCATAAGGGTATGGGGCTGTCAAAATATTTTAGCGGGTTTCGGTGACTTTGCGAATGCTGCGCGGGGCATCTACATTGTAGTCACGGGCATGAGCCAGGTGCATGGCAAAGAGCTGGCCGGGCACAATGGCGGTAATGGGCGAAAGCCATTCCGCCAGCGAAACCGGGAGGGTAAGCGGTATGCGTACTTGATCGAGCAACCCCTTGTTGTCGCTAATGCCAATGATTTCGGCACGCTGGCTTTTTAAGGTCTGGACAAAGGCTTCCATTTCCTGATCCAGCTTGCCGGTGGGGGCAACCATAATGACGGGGAAGCCTTCGTTAATCATGGCGAGGGGGCCGTGCAAGAAGTCGGCACTACTATAGGGTTCGACAATGGTGTAGGTAAGTTCTTTGAGCTTGAGCGCCAGTTCAAAGGCGGTGGCGTAGTTGAAGCCGCGCCCAATGATGACGGAGTGCTGCATGTAGCGGTAGCGGGGAGCAATTTGCGCCACGGCGTCGTTGAGGGCCAACGTTTTTTGCACGGCTTCGGGCAAGACGGTTGGCAGGTCATGGCGTTTGGAGGGTTTGCCAAGCCAGTTGCTGAGGCTGGCAATGACGGCGAGTTCAGCAGTGTAGGTTTTGGTGGCAGCAACGGCCGTTTCCTGCCCGGCACTCAAATTGACCACCAAGTCGCCCTGATCAGCCAGGTCAGAGTTGGGGTCGTTGGTAAAAACGGCCGTTATCACCCGCTGCCGCCGCGCCTCAGCCAACACCTCCACAATATCCGGGCTTTTGCCACTTTGGCTGATGCCCACTACCATTGTATTTTTTACCCAGGGGGGGCGTTTGTAAATGGTATAGAGACTGGGCGTTGCCAGCGTCACCAGCATTTGGTTGCGTGCTCCCAAAACATATTGGGCATAGCGGCCGGCGTTGTCGCTCGTGCCACGCGCCGCAATCACCAAATGGTTAATATCAAGCTTGCCAATCGCCTTGGCAATTTCCTCAATGACATAATTTTCCTGCGTTAAAACGCGATGCAATACCTCAGGCTGTTCGTGAATTTCCCGGTATAGGTTCGACTTGGTTACAGGTATAGACACAGATGATCTCCCCTTGACTTGTAGACTGAACGATAATATTAACAGTTTTCATCAATGTTATTGATAATGATCCCATTGATTATAGTTGAATTGACACGGTATGTCGAGGAGAGCAGCACCATGTTGGCAAGGTAGCCAGGGCGAATATGACCAAGCTGATGGTCAAGACCGAGCAGGCGGGCGGGGACGGAGGTAAAGGTGGGAAGAACGGCCGTTAATGAACTCTCCGTATAGGCAATGGCCTGACGCAGCGCCGTATCCAGCGAGATGATGCTGCCCGCCAGCGTCCCATCGGCAAGCTGCGCCGTCGTTTCACTGACGTAAACTTCGTGGTCGCCAAGCAGGTAGCGGCCGGGCGGCATCCCCAGCGCCCCCATTGCATCGGTAACAAAGTTAAGCCGCTCCCGCGCCACGCCCTCCCACACCATTTTCACCAGTGCCGGATGGACATGAATCCCATCGGGAATCAGCCCAATGGTCATCCGTTCGTCAGTCAGCAGTGCCCCCACCAGCCCTGGCTCGCGGTGGTGCAGCGGCGGCATGGCGTTAAAGAGGTGGGTGCCATAGCGAATGCCCGCCTCAAACCCAGCCCGCGCCTCCGCCAACGTTGCCATCGAATGCCCGGCACTGACCACCACGCCACGCCCAGCCAAAGCTTCCACCAGCGGCAGCGCTCCCGGCATTTCAGGTGCCAGCGTCACCAGCGCCACGCCGTTGGTTGCCGACCAATGGCGGGTAGCAGTTAGACTGGGCGGCTGAATATGCGCCCGGTTGTGGGCACCTTTTTTAGCGGGGTTGAGAAATGGACCTTCAATGTGCAACCCCAACGGTGCTGCACCAACAAAACCAGCGGGCGACCCTTGCGCCAAAACATCCAGCCCGCGCTGGCTGACGGACAAGGGGGCAGTGATGATGGTGGGCAGAAAGCTGGTGACACCGTGCTGGGGCAACTGCCGCGCCACTTTCCAGATGGTGCCGGGGTCTTGCGTGAAGTCGTGGCCGAAACCGCCGTTAAGCTGGAGGTCAATGAGACCGGGGATCAAATATTGGCCGGTAGCGTCAATGATCTGGGCATTAGGGGGCGGGGTGAGGGTGTGGCTGGGCGCAACGGCCGTTAAACGGCCGTTTTCCACCACCACCGCCCCATCTTCCAAAACCTCATCGGGGGTCAAAATATGGGCATGTTGAATAAAAAGCGTCATAGATTATCCTGAACGAGACTGGAGACTGGAGATTACGGCGATCAATCTCCAATCTCCAAGAAAATCTCAGTCAATATCCTTACAAAATATTTTCCCGTAGAACAAACGGAGCAGCCTGCGCCCACGCCTCTGTTTGCCAATCCTCCTCCCCCTCTTCCAGCGCCAGCAGCCGTTCACGGCATAAAATTTGCAGCGGCATCGGCCAACGGCCGCTTTTTTGCAGCAGCCACGCCACATCTTCCGCCGCAAACGGGCGGGGGCTGCTGGCGATAAGCACCCGCGCTTCGTCCTCGTCCAGTGGTCCCAAGGTGGCGGCATAGCCAAAGATGTTAAAAAACGGAGAGCCGTAGCCGCTGTGGGCGGCCAATTCGTCGGGGCGTTCGGGGGCGGTGAGGATAAAGGCCAGGTTGCCGCCTACCTGGTTGGTTGCCAAGGAGCGCAAGCTTTCCCAAAAGGTATCGTCAAGTTCTGGGTAGCGGCTAAGTGCTACGCCTATTTCATCGAGCAGGACGATGGTGGGCTGGCGCAGTTCGTCGGCCACCACGTCCAGAAAGGTTTCCAAGATGCAGGGTTCGGGCACGGGCAGCCCCATCCCCAGCAGCAAATGACGCAGCAGCCCGGCCAGCTCCCCCAGGCGCGGGTCTTGAAAGTCCACAAAGACCCAGCGATATTGTGATGGCTGGGGCAGCCAGTCGGTGCGCTGGTCGGGGCGGGGAGAAACGGCCGTTGTGATTTGGCGCAGATAATGCAGCAGCGACGTTTTGCCGCTGCGCCGGGGGCCGATAATGGCGGCATTCTGCAACGGCCGCTGCCGCAGCAGCCCAAACAACCGCCGCACAATCCGCTCGCGGCCAAAAAAGTGGCGTGGGGTGGTAATAGGAGGGCCGGCGATGAAGGGGTTGGAGATTGGGGATTGGAGATTGGTGTAGGGCGTGGGGCGTGGGGCGTGGGGCGTGGAAGGTAAGGTATTGTGTCGGATTTGGTCAGCGAGGGCGGTGGTTTCGGGGGAGGGGGTGAGGCCAAGCTCGGTAGCAAGCAGGGTACGGCACTGTTCGTATTGGGCAATGGCGGCACTGCGCTGCCCTTGCCGCACCAGCAGAGTCATCAGCAGGCGGTGAGCGGCCTCGCGGGTGGGGTCGTGGTGGAGGAGTTGGCGAGCGTGAAAAACGGCCGTTTCTACCTCCCCCTGCCCGGCCAACGTTTCTGCCAGCCGCCAATGCAAATCCAGCAGCCGCAGCCGCAGCCGCGCCCGCTCCGCTTCTAGCCATTCCTCAAAAACGGGGGCCTGCCGCACGTACAAATCTTCAAGAAAGTCACCGCGATGAAGGGAAACGGCCGTTTGCCACCCCGCCACGTCTTCCCGCTGACGCTCAAACTCGGCCACGTCCAACCAGTAGGGCAAGGTTGTGTCAAAAGCCACCGTCTGCGCGTCGGCAACCATGTAATCGCCCACTGCCTGCCGCAGTTTCAGCAGCTCCACGCGCAAGTTGCGGCGGGCATCGGCTTCGGGCAGGTCGCTCCAGAGAAGGTTTGCCAGGGCGGCGCGGGAATAGGAACGGCCGTTAACCGCCAAATAAACCAGCAGTCCCCGCGCCTTGGCCGACACCAACCCCACAGGCTCCCCATCCAACCACAATGCCACCGGCCCCAACAGAGCCATTCTTAATCCGTTACTCATCTAAACCCATTATTTTATAGATCAACGCTAAATCAACGCTTTGATGACGGTCGTATAGTACAGTAAGGATTAGAGATTGGAGATTGGAGATTATGGATCATAGTGTTCATAATCTCCAATCTTCAATCTCCAATCTCCCAAAGTATACCCAAACGTGCGGAACAAACGAACCGTTTCTTCCGCCGGAGCAGTTTTTGGTATGACCCGGCACAAAAAAAATTACCCCACCGCCTCTGAAAAAGGCCAGTCTCTGACTGAGTTCGCCCTCGTTGCCGTCGCCCTGCTGCTTTCGATGTTCATCATCATCGAAAGCGGACGTATCTTTTGGGCGTGGAACACGGTGCAGAATGCCGCCCGTGAAGGGGCGCGTTTTGCCGTTACGGGACGCAAACTTCCCGGCAGCGACTGCCCCGTAGCACATCTACCCAAGTTTAATGACTCATTGCAAAACAATGCCTGCCGCGATGCCGATGATTTGCGGCCGGCATCGGTCATCAGTATTACCCACAACACGCTCGCCGGGCTGCCAATCAATGAATTGTCTAAAACATCAAGCGACCCTAACTATTACGACATCTATTTATATGGGGTAGATAAGCAAGGCAATTTCCGTGGTTCGCTACAACCTGCACCCTTTGGCCCTGACCCCTACGCTGGTGATCCCAATCAGCCGATGACGGTGCGAGTTGTTTATAGGGTGCCGATTATCACCCCCATTTTAAGCGGCATCATTCCTTCTGTACAGTTGGAGGGGGTTGTCACCGAAAATAATGAGCCGTTTGGGCAGCTTGGCAATGCTAACCAGGGGATTGGCGTACCGCCACCGCCGCCACCAATTCCTGATTTGTTGGAACCAACGGCCGTTAATGACGACACCTTCACCACCAAACGCGACACCCCACTCAGCGAACCCTCCTTAGGCATCCTCGCCAACGACGAACTGCGCGGCGGCATTATCACCATACCTACGCCCGGCACATCTATCCCCACCACCCAGGGCGGCACCGTCACCGTTGAGGCTGATGGCAGCTTTGTCTATGTGCCTGCGGCCGGCTTTGAAGGCAGCGACAGCTTTGAATACCAGCTTGAAAACGGCGTCGGCCCCTCCAACGTTGCCACCGTCACCATCATCGTCAACCCGCCGCTGCCCGAACCTCAACCAGACAGCTATGAGGTCTTTGCCAACGAGATTTTGCTTGTTCCTGGCCCCGGCAAACCCAACATTCTCGACAACGATGTTCGCAACGGTGCTCGCGTTGACCTGGTTCAGTCCAGCACCACTACCGGCCTTGGCGTGGCTATCAATCTGGCCGCAGACGGCAGTTTTGAGTACAACCCGCCCGTCAAAGACAACGATGTAGCCTACACCGATACTTTTGCCTATACCCTAACAAATGCGGCCGGCTCCGCCGCAGCCACTGTCACTATTACCATTCTACCGCCGCCGCCAGATGCCGTAGACAATGCCTACTTTACCTATGTTGACACCCCCTTAAGTGTTCCGGCGAATCAAGGGATTTTAGTAAACGACAAGCTGTATGGCACCACAACGATTGTGCGCTATGACAACCTTACCAAAGAAGGTGGCACGGTTGTCGTCCAGCCCGACGGCAGCTTTACCTACACGCCACGTATTGGCTTTGTCAGCATCAATAACGTCAATGACACCTTCTCCTACACCCTGGCAAATGGTTCCGGCGAGGACACGGCCACCGTCACCATTGCCGTCTTCCCGCTGGTTCCCAACGCCAAGGATGATTCGCAGTACACCACGCCGATGAACACCCCGCTTACCGTATCGGCCGAACAAGGGGTGCTGCGCAATGACACCATCAACGCCGCCACCATCGTCGCCTATGATCAAATTACTACGGCCGGGGGGCGCGTCAATTTGGCGGCTGACGGTGGCTTTACCTACAACCCGCCTACCGACTACACCAGCCCGCCGGTTGACACCTTTACCTACACGTTGCAAAACACGGTTGGCAGCTCGGTTGCCACCGTCTCCATCTTTGTTGACCCACCCTTCCCGATTG
>JAGQGA010000278.1:0-4259 GCA_020432595.1 Anaerolineales bacterium
TTTGCAGCAGGGCGTGGTCAGCCACTGGCTGCTGTGCCTGGTTCAGAACGGGCAGCCGCTGCAAATCGGGCCAGCTATAAAAACCAACGCTGACATCGGCCAAATGGGGTAGCTGGTCATTGTCAAGGGGAATCACTACCACATCACGCACCACTTCCCCCGCTTGCCACCGGTTAGTTGGTAGCGTTCCGCCGCACGGTTTGCTGTCGCTTTGTGCCAGCAGCGGCCCTGCGGGGGTAAGAATGTGGACAAAGGCGGTGTAGTCACCCGCCACATCGGTTAGGGCTTGGTAATAGAGGGTGATGGTCAGCAAACGGCCGTTTTCTCCCTCCTCCACCGTCAAATCATACCCCAACAGCCCAATCTGGTTGTCCCAATTCACCTCAGTCAGATGCTGAGGCTGAAGCTGTGGCGACGTGCTGGGTGGCACATGGTAGGCATAATACAAAAGACGGCCGTTTTCCGGGTTAACCACCTCATCCAACAGCCGCCCCTGCGGAAAAATGGCCTCTAGCCAGGTCAACGACTGGTCGCCCGTGTCGGGAGCCACCACATACGTCGTGGGCGCATCGGCTGCCCCCGGCAGCGGCACACAGCGCCGCCCATCATACCCCACCACATCAGGCCGCAGCCCAGCGTTAAGCTGAATCGTCGGGTGCGCCGGATCCATCCCCGACAAATAGACGTGGCCGGGCGGCGTTTGCGCCAAATATTGCCCCACCGCCGCCCGCTGTACGTTAAAATGCGCCGCCAGACCGGGGTCTTGTCCCCACACCACAAAATAATCGTGAAAAGTAATACCGCCGCTGATGAGCAGCACCACCGTCACCAGACTCGCCCACGCTGGCCGCAGCCAGGGTCGCCTGGGCGTGGCCTGCTGCAGCCAATTTAGCGGCCACAACAGCCCCACGGCAATCAAAATCATGATGGCGGGCAGTGTGCCGATGGCGCGTTTGGCCTCGGCGGCGCTGTCGGCAATCATGGCGGGCAACAGCATAATCCCCAGCCACATCAGCAGCAGTAGCCATTTTGGCCGCCGCCAACGCCACAGGCTAATTGCCAAACCCAGATAAAACGGGATGGAGATGAGCCAGTCGAGTGCCGGCCGACCAACAATCGTATACATCGGGTCATCATCACCGACGACGCTAAACATCAGCAGTGCCCGCTGCACCTGCGCCCACGTCGCCTGTAGTCGTTCGCCCCAGCCGCTGCCGTTGGTAAAAACGGCCACCTGCCACACGCGCTCGTTGAGGGCACCGGGATTGTTGAGGCTGTAGAGGATGAGGGGAAGGGTGATGAAAACGGCCGTTAATCCCACCACCATCAGCGGCTGTAGCACTGCCCACGACCAACGCCGCCGGGGCAACCAGTAGATGACAAACCCCAACACCAGCAGCACCGGCAGCAGCCGCGCCACCTGATAGGTATAAAAGCCAACGCCTAGGAAAAACCCACACCAACCATAGGCCCAGCGGCTGCCTGTTCGCTGCCCACGCCAGAAAAAGCCCAGGCTCAGGGCGGCTACCAGCGGCACCAGCACCGCCCGCACCCCGGCGCGGCTCCAGTTTAGATGCCAGTAGGAAACGGCGAGGGCGGCCACAGCTACCACCCCACCCCACTGAGCCAGCAGTTCTGGTTCGTCGCGGAAAAATTCGCGGGCGGCAAGGTAGGTAGCAGGCAGGGTGAGAATGCCGATGAGAACGGCCGTTAGGTGAATGCCAAACGCCCCTGGCCCTGTCACCAGATAAACCAGTGCCACCAGATAGCTAAACAGTGCTTCACGCCCAAAATTGGTTGTCAGATAAATGGGTCGCGCCCCACCCAAGATCTCCAGCGCATCCACCCCGTAGTAGGCCGGGTCATAACCGTCGCCCGGCGGCAGTTGCGGCAGTTGGTAAACACGCAACCAGACCCCAATACCCAAAATAAGCAGCAGCAAGACACCCGTTTGCCACCAAAACGAAACCCTCTTCCACATGATATATACTTTACGTGAAAAAGATGAAGAAGTTGTGCAGATCGTTTGCAGTTCGTGAATGGGTTGGCGGGTTAAAGAGGTTGTGCGATGGTCATTAACGGCCGTTTCCCCGCTTTCCACCCTTTCTGGATACTCGATAATCGGAAACCTTGTACTTAGGTCATCGAAATATGATTGAGGAAAGGTTCAGTTTGACAAACAACATACCAAAGCAAAATAAGCAATTGTTGAGAAAGCGAGGCTGGTTTTCAGCCTCGCTTTTATTTTGACGGCCGTTTGTGGTAGCATGTTGCCCGTTTGGATAAGAGAAACGGTTGAATTGTATGATGAATCAGTTGAAAAAATGGCAACAATATGCAGGGCATGGTGCTTTGCTGGTGGCGGCAGGCGTTTTTTTTGCGATGTGGCGGCTGGCTGGGCAAGCTCTACCGCCGGAACAAGTGGTGGTAGATGCTGTGGTTGAGGTGGCAACTCCTGTGGCTGACAGTGTGGTCATTGATTTACCAACGGCCGTTCCCGATGGCTTTCCCATTTCCGATCTGCCTGTTTTGCAAGATAGCAGCTTGGTTCCCGCCTTCAATCCCCACACCTACCAGGGCAACCGTCCTAACCATACTTTTCAGACCTACGTGGTGGTGCGGGGGGACACCCCCAACAAAATTGCCGAACGCTTTGGCATTTCGCCCGAAACGCTGCTGGGTGGCAATCCCAAGTTAAGCGAAGAATCCAATCTGCTACAAACCGATGCCGAACTCATCATTCTGCCAATTAACGGCGTGCTGCACGATGTTGCCCCCGGTGACACGCTGGAAAGTATTTCGTTGCGTTATGGCATTCCCGTTGAAGACATTATTGCCTATGGGCCAAACAACCTGGAGTTCCCCTATCGTCTGTACCCCGAAACGCAAATTCTAGTTCCGGGGGCAGTGCGTGATGTTTTTGTCTGGACACCACCATCGCTGGACACGGTGCGGTCAAGCAGTGGTGGCATTGCGCCGCTGATTGTGGGAACAGGCACCTTTATTTTTCCGGTTGGTTCGCGCAACTTTACCCAGTTTTACTGGTACGGGCATCGCGGTGTTGATATTGGGTTGACCGAGGGAACGGGTGTTGCAGCTTCTGACACCGGCACCGTCACCTTTGCTGGCTGGAACATTTATGGCTATGGCAACCTGATTGTGGTGAACCACGGCAATGGTTTTGAGACGCTATACGCTCATTTAAGTGGCATTAACGTGGGACCGGGGCAAATTGTGTACCAAGGCAATATTATTGGTGCCAGCGGCAACACCGGCAACTCGTCTGGCCCCCACCTTCATTTTGAGATTCGGATTAACGGCAACCCGGATGACCCATGTTGGTATTTGGGATGTTGAGGGTTCAGTAAACAGTAATCGGTAATCGGTAATCAGTACTGTTTACTGGCAAGCACGCGGTCGCGGAGTTGGCCGCAGCCGGCTTGGATGTCTATGCCGCGCCGGACACGGACGGTGCTGCTAACGCCGTAGCGGGCGAGTTCGTCTTGGAACGCTTGGACGCGCTCGCGGGAGGAGGGGCCGCCGCTGTAGCCTTCAGTGGGGTTGAGGGGGATGAGGTTGACGTGGCAGAGCATCCCTTGCAGGAGTTTGCCAAGCGCCTGGGCTTGTTCGGGGGTGTCGTTTTTGTAGGCGATGAGGGCCCATTCAAAGGTGAGCCGACGGCCGTTTTTTGCCAAATAATAGCGACATGCTTCCATCAGCTCGGCAATGGGCCACCGTTTGTTGATGGGGATGAGCTTGTTGCGCTCTTCGTCGGTGGCGGCGTGGAGCGAGATGGCGAGCGGTGTTTGCCGCTGTTCGTCGGCGTAGCGGCGAATGGCAGGGACGAGGCCGACGGTGGAGATGGTGATTTTGCGGGCGCTGAGGTTCAGGCCAGTGGGGTCGGTGAGGCGATCAACGGCCGTTAATGTCTCCCGGTAATTGTGCAGCGGTTCTCCCATGCCCATCATCACAATGTTGCTCACCCGTTCCCCTTGCGGAGCCAGATTGTGGGCAAAGTACAGCACCTGGGCCACAATTTCCCCCGCTGTCAAATTCCGCGCAAACCCCATTTGCCCGGTGGCGCAAAAAACACACCCCATCGCGCACCCGGCTTGGGTACTGATGCACAGTGTCCGCCGGCCGTCTTCGTAGCCCATCAGTACCGTTTCAATAAGCTGGCCGTCGGGCAGCCGAAACAGCACTTTTTCCGTTTGGCCGTCGCTGGAGCGTTGTTCGGCGGCAATGGTGGCGGGGTTGAG
>JAGQGA010000278.1:4281-6350 GCA_020432595.1 Anaerolineales bacterium
TCTCCCTCAACCCTTTGGGCAAATTCGTCATTTCGTCAAAACTGGCCGCATATTTTTCATAGAGCCATTGCCAAAGCTGCTTTGCCCGAAACGGCCGTTCACCCAACGTTTGCACAAACGCCGTTAGTTCCGCAAAATCCAAATCATAAAGCTGTACTAATTTATCCATAAGTTGGATTATAGCTGAACCGTAGGGAAGCGGTAGATTGGAGGGCATGGGGCAGGGTGCTATAATTTGCCAACTTTATTGGGAAGGTGAGAGATAGTGAGATTGTCAGTGATTATGCCCGTCTACAACGAACGGGAAACAATAAAAGACGCGGTGCTGGCGGTGCTGGCGGTGGAGCGAGCCGATGAGATCGTGATAGTGGATGACGGATCAACCGATGGCACCCGCGATCTGTATGCTGAAATTGTCGCCTTAGATGACTGTATCCAGGTGCATTTGCACGCTCAAAATATGGGCAAGGGAGCGGCCGTTCGCACCGGGTTTGCCAAAGCAACGGGGGAAATTTTTTTGATTCAGGATGCTGATTTGGAATATGACCCGCGTGATTACCCAGCACTGGTGCAGCCGATTGAAGAGGGAAAAGCGGCCGTTGTCTATGGCTCCCGCTTTCGCGGTGGCCCCACCAAAACGATGTTTTTCTGGCACATGGTCGGCAACAAGCTGCTGACGCTAGTTACCAACATTATCTACAATACCATTTTGAGCGATATGGAAACGTGCTACAAGGTGTTCCGTGCCGATGTTGTACGTGCCATTCCACTGCGAGCCAAAGGGTTTGAATTTGAGCCAGAGATTACGTCGAAGGTGCTTAAACGCGGCCATCGCATCTACGAAGTGGCTATTTCCTACAATGGGCGCGAGTTTGAGGAGGGGAAAAAGCTGAACCCGTGGCGGGAGGGGCCAAAGGCGTTGTACTATTTGTTGAAATATCGGTTTGTTGATTAAGGGAGATTGGAGATTGGAGATTAAAGCGTAGGGTTCCGGCAAGGCAATCTCCAATCCCCAATCTCTAGTCTTTTTCCCTTGCCCCTCTCTGCTAAACGTTGGCTACTTTTCCTCTTTTTCCTTGGCTTTTTTTTGCGGCTGCGGGGGCTGTTTGCCAACACGTTCCACGCCGATGAGGCACTGTTTACAAGCTGGGCGCGCTGGGTGCGGTCAGGCCATGACCCATTTTTGCTGACACAGCAGGTGGATAAGCCACCGCTGTTGGTCTATGTGCAAACGGCCGTTTTTCTCCTCTTCCCTCCTACCAAAATGTGGGCGGCACGACTACCCAACTGGATAGCCTCGCTGCTGCTGCCGCTGCTGGTGGGACGCAAGGTTTGGCGTTGGTATGGAGAGGGAGAAACGGCCGTTCTTGCCACCACCTTCCTCACCCTGGCCCCCCTTGCCATCCAATTCAGCCCCACCGCCTTCACCGACCCGCTGCTCGTTTTCTTTTTGTGGCTGGCACTGCCGGAAATGGGACGCGGACAAACGCAGACAAACGCGGATGAATCTTGGGGCTTAGGCTTTGTTTCGGCCATATGGTTGTCATTCCCGCGAAAGCGGGAATCCAGGCGTATGGATTCCCGCGAAAGCGGGAATGACAGTGTGCTTCTGACCCAAATAAGGACTGCTCCCAAATCTTGTCTTTGGCATGGCTTTTTCTTTGGCTGCGCCCTGCTAACCAAGCATCAAGCATGGCTCTTTTTGCCGCTGATTGTGGCAATGGGCTGGCTGCTGGGGTGGCGATGGCGTGCGTGGCGGCGTTGGCTGGCGGGGTGGCTGCCGCTGTTGCTGCTGCTGCTGGGGTGGGAGGTGGGCAGAAACGGCCGTTTTCTCCTCTGGCAGCAGCAGCTAGACAACTTTGGCGGGCTGCGGCTTGTTTGGTCGTGGGAACTGTGGCCCCGGCTGCTGGCGTGGGGAGAGCTGGGAAAAACGGCCGTTGGCGGTTTATGGATCGGCGTTTTGCTGGTCATCAGCCTCGGCTGGCTGTTGTGGCAGATCATTTCACGCAAAGGCGCAAAGACGCAAAGAAAAACAGTTATTGACGACGTTTTGGTACTTTACGTTATTG
>JAGQGA010000278.1:6374-7111 GCA_020432595.1 Anaerolineales bacterium
GCTGCTCGCTATCCCCGTCTGGGATCGCTACTGGCTGCCGCTGCTGCCGCTGCTGGCCGTGCTGCTGGGGCGGGCAGGTGTGCGTGTGCAAAAAGAAATTTTGGCACGCAAAGGCGCAAAGACGCTAAGGAGGAATCTTTTTTGCGTCTTTGCGCCTTTGCGTGAAACTCTCCCCCTCTTTTTGCTGCTGCTCATGTTGCCAACGGCCGTTCAGTCGCAAAACGGCCGTTTTCCTATTGGCGGCTATCCCGAAGCCGACGACGGCGCGGCGGTTGTGGGGCAATATCTGGCCGCTCAGCCCTACGGCACCGTGCTCTATGACCACTGGTATAGCTGGCAGTGGCGTTATCACCTCTTCGACCGGCGTGTTTACGTCAGTTGGTTTCTCCACCCCGCTGCCCTGGCCGCAGATTTGCAGGTGTTTGGCGATGGCGACGGGGCGCGGTTTTTAGTTCTGCCCCCCGGTGACAGTGGGCAACCGGTGCGCCGCGCTGTAGAATCGGCCGGCTTTTGGCTGCGGCCCGTGCCGCTGCCCGCGCCCACCCGGATGACGCTTTATGAAGTTGAGAGACGGTCTGACGCAAAACGATAAGAATGGGACGCAGATTTTCCTGATTTTCCTGATTATCAGGTCAATCAGGAAAATCTACGTCCCATTTCTTCTTCTCGCCCTGATTGTCCTTTTCTTCCACAAGCTGGCGTTGGGCAACCTCATTTTGGCGCGGGGCGATACGTTT
>JAGQGA010000279.1:0-2118 GCA_020432595.1 Anaerolineales bacterium
GTTACGCAGCAAAAAGCTGCACAACCTCCCCCAACTCCCCCAAGCGGTGGCGCAGTTGGAAAGGTATTTGGCGGGGGAGGATGATTTGTTATTGAGAGATTGAGGGATTTGGAGATTAGAGATTGGAGATTGGGAGATATTGAATCTCCAATCTCCAATCTCTAATCTCTGATCTCCTATTCTCTTCCCTACGGAGAACCATGACCGAAGAATTTATTTTGACCCGAACCGAAGGCAAGGTTGGTATTGCCCAAATTAACCGCCCCAAGGCACTGAATGCGCTGAACGAAACGGTGATGAGCCAGCTCATGAGTGCGCTGGAAATGTTTGACAACGATGAGGCCGTCGGCTGCATCGTTGTGACGGGCAACGAGCGAGCATTTGCCGCCGGAGCCGACATCAAGGCGATGGCCGAAGCCACTCCGGTTTCGATGTCGCAGGGGGGAATGATTGACCAGTGGGATCGGCTGAAAAAAATTAGCAAGCCGGTGATTGCGGCCGTTTCTGGTTTCGCGCTGGGGGGTGGCTGCGAGCTGGCGATGGCGTGTGACATGATTGTTGCCAGCGAGTCGGCCAAGTTTGGGCAGCCGGAAATTAACCTGGGGATTATCCCTGGCGCGGGCGGCACGCAGCGGATGACGCGGGCGATAGGCAAGGCATTGGCGATGGAGATTGTGCTAAACGGCCGTTTTCTCTCCGCCGATGAAGCCCTGTCCGTGGGTCTCATCAACCGCGTGGTGCCTACCGAAACCTACCTCGACGAAGCCGTTAAATTCGCCGCCGAAATTGCCGCACGCGCTCCCGTCGCCATCCGCGCCGCCAAAGAAGCGGTCAACGCCGTCTTTGAAATGTCGCTGGCGCAGGGGCTAAACTACGAGCGCAAGCTGTTCTACATGCTCTTCAGTACCGCCGACCAGAAAGAGGGGATGGACGCTTTTATCAACAAGCGCAAAGCGACATGGCAAGGCAAGTAGGGCGTGGCAAGTAATAAGCTCCTCATTTTTCAGTTATAGTGACTTATTCTTTGTGGCCTGTTTCCATTTGACACTAAACTACAATATTGCCAACAAGCCAGTGGCTAACGGAAACGGCCGTTTCTTCCACCGTCGCCTTTGTCGTGTCCAGCAGCGTCATCAATGGCGTAATGGTTGACCCCGTCTCCTTAAACCAGCGATTAAAATCCAGTTGGGCGGCGACGAACCCCGCGCCACCGCTTTCGCGCCAGGCGGGGCGGGCGCGTAGCCGCCGCGCCAATTGGTCATCCTCACACACCAGCACCAAATAATGAATATTGCCAAAGTAACGCCGTTCTTCGCAGCTTTCCAGATTGCTGGGAACACCTAACCCAGCCCCCGTCAGCAGCACCGGTTTACCCGCCTGCCCAACATTTTTTGCCAGCCGCAGCCACAAATTGTGGTACTGATGCCAGTTTTCCTGCGCCCGGAACGCCTCTGACCAAAGGATGTCGCCATCGAGGAGGACGACCTGGCTGAGTTGGTGGGCGAGTTGGTGAGAAACGGCCGTTTTTCCCACCCCCGATGCCCCCGTCAGCACAAACAGCGGCTGGCGCAGAAACGAGTGCCGCTGCCCACATTCCGGGCAAACAGCCACCGCTTCCACACCACCAGCCGCTTCTATTTGCTTGTCAACCCGATAGGCTCCGCAGCCAACGCAAACATTAAACATTAGCGGCCACGGTTTTCATAATTGTAAAAGTCAATAATCTCATAGCGCATGTAGCTGCCTTTGGACGAGGCTTTTCGTAACCCTTCAACCACATCAGGCGGCACATCAAAATAGCGATATAGCCCAGTGCGCGTAAACATCACATCCAGTGTCTTTTCCGCCTCATCATATTTGAACGCACTGATCATACTGGAATCAACGTCCTCCCAAACTGGCTTTATTAGCTCAGAGGGTGGCTTTAGCGGTGCGTCGGCAATTGCCACTGCGTCTGTCAAAAATTTACGCGCATCCTTGATGACGATTTTATTCAAACCATCTTCATCATCTACAAATGCGACAAAGTTATCTGCCTCTAACTCATATACATCACCAGCAGGAGACCCCAAAATAATCGTCAGAATGTCTCTGTTTTTGCTGTACCGTATTTCCATA